>NZ_JBUDXA010000021.1:0-105248 GCF_054956755.1 Rufibacter sp. JT3400010
ATTTTGACTGTAGGGTGCATAATTGGGGGTTAAAGCTTGTATGGCAGGTAAGGAACGCTCACCTTCGGGTTGAATTACCAGCCGAAGCCTTCCAAAAGTATCATATACATACTGAGTAGTCAACCATCCGTCACCATCAGATGATGAAGGCTCTGTAAGCTTTGTCCGCTTCATGACTACCCTTCCCTCTTTGTCTTTGAATTCCTGGGTCGGATTTCCATTTTCTTCCTTAGTCTGTTCCATTATCAACTCCCCAGGAGCATATCCATAATTGGAGAAGACACCTACAGAATAGGTGTTGTTCAAAAAGTACGTCCCATATTCCCATTTCCTTACTTGATTCGCCTCATTTGTTAGGTATTCTGTTTTTATTGTTTTACCCATAGCCGAGTTTTCAATGGGCTGCCAGTCGACTCCTGGAGCCCCCTGCTCAACCACGCGGTTGATAGGCGATCTTTCAAATACCGTCGTTGCAAAGGGTGCCCCATCACTCGCTACTTTAGCCGGTGGGGTTTGGTAAAACTGATATTGCGCACTTTGCTGATAGGTGGAAGGAACATTTAAAGCATCAGAACGGTACCTCCCAGAGGTGCCTAAAGACGCATATGGAAGGAAGGATTTGGACTCTTTACCAAAGCTATCGTATTGATTTGGCGTTACAATATCTGCTCCAGAAGGGGTAAAATACTTATCTACCTTCTGTAAATTCCTTCCCAAGCCATCAATATACTGGACTTCCTCAATCTTCTTATCCGAAGGTAGCTCGTTCATGGCATCACTGGATTTAGTGCCAATAAATTTGGCTTTTGTTACCTTCCAATAGTTTTGATCGAAACTCTCGGTGGCGACAGGAGACCTTAATGATTTTGTGAAAACAGCGCTGAATCCCGTAACTGCTAATGCGGAACTGCTTGTTGAAGAAATAAAAATGTAACCATTCTTAATGGAAACTGAATATTTATTCTCTGCGATCAGCCCAAGCTCCGTATCTGGGATCACAGGAGTCGTCTGCAGGTACTTTACATTTCCTGTTTTTAGGGTTGCAGAAGAGAAACCAGCACTGAATGTTACAGTTAATATATCTTCCTCTACCTTAGCCGAAACTGATCCGCCTCCTGAAGTAGTATTAACAAAATCAGAGAAGTACCAATTTTGGTTAAGGCTTTGGTATTTAAATTGCCCATTAGCAACGAAGTTGCAGGCTAAAAGCAATAGTATACTTAGTACAATATTCTTCCCCATGAATGTATTTGTTTGATTCAGTTGTTTTGATGTGGCAATCTTGATAGTGAAAAACTAATTATACCTTTTGTACTGGCATAATCAAGATCCTTGAATTCAGAAAGGTGATTTGAATTAAAAATTTACGAATACAAACTTTAAATATTTACAGATATATATGCGGGAGTAGCTGCTGAACCTTGTATCCGTATTTCAGAATATGCCCCTACCAATCCATTTGTAATCTCCACTTTACAGGCAATACTGGAGTTGGGAACAGCCGGAATCTCTACTGTTTGGGTCGCAAAAGCATTCAAGGTGTACACTTGGTTCCCAATGGTACAGGTAGCCACACTCCCTCCTCTGTTCGTCAAAACAAGTGTAATAAGACCATTTTGGGTCGTATAAATCCTACCTACAGTATAGGCGGAAGTAGTGGATAACCGCACGGTAGAGACATTGGAAAAACTGTAATTAGGCTGTTGGTAGACAGCAATTGCGAGTGCAATCGTTTTGATTATACCTGTGGCATTATCCTTGATAGTGCAGGCAACCTGCATATTACCAGAACTACTGAACAAAGTGGAAAAGCTTGGGTTGTTCCCTGTCAACAGATTGGTTGTACCGTTTACCAATTTCCATGAGTAGGTCAGGTCTCCCGATCCTCCTTTCAATTCAACTGTGAAGTTTCCTTGCTGGCCTTGCCAATAGCTAGCTGCTCCATTGATCCTTACCAACTCTAAGGGTTGGGATCTATAATTATAATTGTAGGTGCTAACAATATTCTGCTCGAAGTCAGCCACAGAAGCAATACGGCTGAACTTATCATATTGGAAAAATTGAGATTTCCCATTAGGATCTGTCACACTTGTAATTCCTACTAAAGGATCATGTGTGAAAGTAGTCATTGTTCCCTCTGAAGGATGTAGGCGTACATCATCAAACCAAACTGAGCCTTGGCCTTCATTATCCAACCTGAGAGCTAGCTGGGTCATTTCAGCGGGCACTGTATATTCTCCTTCAACAAGCTCCCATTTACCAATTGTCGTTGTCTTTTTCCCGAAAGCTTGTGTAAAGTAAATCGCCGAGTTTTTACTATCCGCCTCGTTTTTCATAAAAAGGACGATCTCAGCACCAGGACCATTGCTATAAACCCAAGCAGAGAAGGTGAATTTTTTTGGGGCAGTTAAAGCTATTTTAAGCCATGCATAATCTGTAATGGATGGGTTGTCTGCTGTTGAAAGGATAGCATGCGCTACTTTCTCGGAAGTACCTGTATTCACGATCTGTCCTGAAGCCTTCCCCGTACGCTTGAAGTTGGAGTCGAAAGCCAAATTTGGCTGCCATCCGAATGCATCCTCAAAGCTGTCAAAGAAAATTTCGTTACTCCTTGCATTTGATACCTCGGCTGTCACTAAACCTTTGCTATAGCCAAAAATATTGCTTTTGGTAGTTCCAGTCCCTTCTATAAAGCCGAGTACATTGCCGTAAATATCATATGTGCTTTCTTTATTGGTTGTGTGAGTTACTGGATTCCCTACTTCATCATAATATAAGGTTTGCTTCAGTTTGACTTTGTCGTCAAGTTTTAAAATGATGTCATTTGTGACTGTACTATTTTTCTGGAAATGTGGGCTGATGTAGGCAGTTGGGGAGATAGGTTGCTTCACCTCCAGTTTGAACAATTGATATGGGTGTATTTGGTTACCCGGGGTAATAGTATATGTTTGTATTTCTACTTCTGAAATGTTACCACTGATTGTCTTTACCGTTTCCACTGGAAAAGACCACATATTGTATCCAAATAACATATAAGCAAAGGCTTTGCTTACCTTGTTATTTGAGGCTAACCCATTTAGGTTGGAGAAGTCTATAGCATATTTGAATTGTGTCTCTACTGTATTTCCATCACTGGAGGTTTCAATTTGCTTAGATACAACATCCTTCATAACGGAATGGTAAACCAAGTTTTGGCTCTTTTTGATTTCCCCTTTTGAAGTTGCCTGGGTTTCAGTTATTCTCTCCGGTATTAAGAATTGTCTTTTGGAGGCATATAAACTTACTGTACCGGAGAGAATACCATAATTATTAGAGCGATTCATATAGGTATTGACACCCTTGACTTCCCCATCACTAATCAATTTATAACTTATGGTTTTGGTTAGTATAGGATTAGGATCAGTTGAGGAATACGATCTCTCTGAAGTAAGAATCCCCCTAAGGTTGTATTGGGAAGTGAGAGGCAACAATGTAGAATAGGCAGTTGGAGCAAGATTCAGGCTCCCGTTGATGAGTGAGAAACTTTTAACATCCGCAACATCCTGATATGAGTTGAAATCAGTAAAGCTCCTTTCCACATAGGAACCATCAAGATTAACTACTCGTACAGTCGAGTAACCCAAAGGATTATTAAAGACATCTTGATTATTAGTAAAACTTTTTGCATACGTGCTTTTCCCCTCTATAATACAATAGGGATTCGCACAATTAAAGCATAACAATGCTTCTAAGTAACTAGTCCTTACGTAATTATATGGGAATAAAGCTTTATTAACTTGCCCGTATGACCTTTTATCTACAGGGTTATTGTAAATAAAACTTTCATGCAGTTTAACCTCCCCAAGGTCTTTACGGGTTACCTTGGATGCTCTCAGCCCTCCAAATTTCGCATTGGAACTCCCATCATAAAACTCATTAAGTTCGTAATCAAACTCGTAAGTACCACCTAACTTGGTTTCCACGCCAACTAGAACATTCGCTTTTGTCCTTTCCAAGTCTGGGGTTTTATCTGCAACAGGGAAATACAAACTATTTAAATTGTTATTGTAGTACCCCCAATGGTCATAACTCTTCGAGTTTCTCTCAGGCAAGTTTGTAGTACTATAGTACTGGAATCTATATAAAGGAAATTGGGTACCCTTACTATCCAGTTCATAGACACCTTCTAATTTCAACCTTTTTTGGGCACCACTGTTTTGACTGGCGACAAAATAAAAGTTATTGTTTAATAAGATTCTCTTTTTGATCACTCCTTTGTTGTCTAAGACGAATATCCTATCAATCCTTTGCTCATTAGTTAGATCATCTCTTTGGCTATAATAGAAATTTGCGCTAAACAATGCAGAGCTCACACGTTCTAACCGAAGGGCATTCTCTATTTTGATCAGGTTGTTCTCTGTGAATTCATCATTTGTTTCAGGAGTTGAGCAAGCTTGTGGTGTCAGGTTTTTCTTGTACGACATCCCTGAATTATAAAAAATTTTGTTCACCTCCCCAATTCTTGAATATTCTAGTTTGAGTTTCCTTGGGGTATTAGGATAGGAAATTTCCACAAGATGCCATGTAGCTACGTATCTCTTTGCCTTGTCATCTCCTTGGAAGGACATCTTCGCTTTGACTACCTCGGTTCCGGAGGCAGTACCTAAAGTATATTGGACGCCGCTTCTATCATGTATTATCCATTGGCTATTTTCATTCCCATAAGTTCCGGAGTAATTCTCAAAGGGATTAGTGGTAATCTTAAAGCTTGGATTGTCCAGAATCATTGGTACGCCATTACTTTGGAGTACAAAATAAAAGCTCCCGGATGGAAGGTTTACAAAAAACAGATCTGGTTCCCCATCCCAATCACCTTTCGCTACATTACTTAGATATTCAAAATCCAAGGCTTGGGTTTTATCTCCCCTTTTATTAATTCCAGAAAAGCCATCCTCCTTTTCATCTGGCAATCCTCTTACCATCCGAGTTACTCGGTAATCAAGGCTTAACTCCCAGCCTAACCCTACTCTTGACGAATAGTCCTCTACTTTGAGGCCTGTCGCATTGTAATTGATTGATATTGGTAAAAAATTGGAATGAACGTTCAATTCAAATAACGGAATTGAAACATTCAAGGCTCCTGTATAAAGGTTTACGCCATAAATATTTGATTTACTGCCATTTGAAAACCCAAAGGAGGTTGAGGGCGATTGAAAATAAGCTGTCTTAGATTCAAACTGCGCAAATAGCCATTGGCTCGTTAACAAGAAAACTATTAAAACGCCTAGTACTTTTATTTTCATCCTTTTGGGTAGTGGTTATTTACTTTTGATACAAATGTTAAAACTTCCTATATTCTGTTGTTCCCTTGGAGCAACATGGGAACTCCACCCTAATTCAAATTCCCTGAGGCAATTACCAGCAACAGAAAATATTATTTTATTTAACAAGAGCCTTCTTTAAAATCTTATTTTCATCTTTTAAGACCTCAATCTGTTTTTGCTGCTCAAGGAGGTACAGCGTGAGTTCCTCCACTTTCTGAAGCAGCAAGGTCTGCATTTGGCTTACGCCCATTCCATCCTGCTGCATCTGAGCGGCGGAAGGGATGTCCGGCAGGTGTCCCCTCTCCTTGATGTGGCGCTCTACCTCCGCTAGTGAGCGCAGGCGGTAGGATCGTGCGAAGACGTAGTCCGCCCCGGTGGTGTTCACCACGATCTCATTAGCTCGAACCTTACCGGCCACGTCCAATCGGTAGACGGAGTTGGACTGTGTCAGCTTGCCGATAAGCACGTTACCGGTAGTGCCAGCGTTGAACACTTGGGTGCCAGTGAAGGTGTTCCCACCCCGGGTGGCTATCTCCACCCAATCCGGGTTTATTGTCTCATTACCGCCTCCGATTTTTCGAAAGAAGAGCCGATCATTCATCGCGTAAGAAGCCCCGATCTGGAGCTGGTGGTTATTGTCGGTATTACCGTGCCGCACAGTGATTAGGTGCAACCACGAATGGGATCGGTCCGGCACAGAGCCTATTGGCACATCTGCCGCTTGGTAAAAGCCTGACTGCATCGGAGTACCCGGATTATTGTTGGGAAGCCCCGCCGCATAGCCCAACGTCTGAGCCAGGCCCTCCAAGCTCAGGCACAGCAGCAGCAGAATGGTAGCCCCGATAGGTCCTAGTGAAGTTCTTTTCATCGTATTCTCTTACCTACATTTTAATTCCATTGGCTTTCGCAAGCCGTTCCTCCAGCTGGCGGATCCGCAGCTCCTGCTCCTTGGCCTTCTTGTCCTGCCCGATCACATATAGGGTCAATTCCTCAATCTTCTGCAACAGCAGCGCGTCCATGCGCCCAAGGTCGATTCCCTCTCGCTCCACCTCTTTGGCTGAGGGCACAGCAGGTAAGTGTCTGTTCGCGTAAATGAATGCTTGCACTGAGTCAAGGGGCGTAAGCCGGTAGCTTGGATCAAAGACAAAGTCGGCCCAGCCGTTCGCCCCCGCTGCGTCCACCCTCACCTTCTCGGCCCTGATGCCTTTGGTAACGTGGAGGTTGTACTCACTGTCCACTTTCCTCGTCCCGATTCCCACGGCGCCCATGAACACATTGGGCCCGATCCCGTTGAAGAAGGCATTCCCTGCGTAACTCATCCCATTGCCGTTCACGTAGACGTCCACCTGGGTTTTGTAATCGTGGCTGACGGATGATCTAAGCAGAGGTAGTGGGTGATGGTTTGCCCCACTGCCGTTGTCATAGACCTGGGGCGGGGCCAATGCGGAATTGCTGCTCCTGAAGCTATAGGTGGTCGCCCCCCTCAGCCAGATAATGAACTCCTTGTCTGGGTTCTGTCCGCTGGCATCTGCCCAACCGGCAACGAAAGGACGGGTATTATACCTCACGTCGGCGTCGATGAAGGCCGAGCCGTGCCCCCAATCGGTGGTATGTATCCGGAACTTGGCCATGAGGGAACCTCTCCAGGTCTCATCCACGTGCACGTTCGCACGGATGATCTCCAGCTCCGTCGGACCTTTCTCCCACTGCTCCCAAGCCTCCTTCCAGACCACCGGGTAGAACCTGTCTACGCTGCCCTCCACTTTGAACGGGGTACTGGCCGTCTGCTGCTGCCCCACGGACGGGAGAGAGGAAAGGAAGAGTAATACGAACGATACAAGGATGCTTAGGGGTCTTAGCGGTTTTCTTTGATGTTTCACGTATAAAATATTGTATAGCTTTATAGTATGGTTTATGCTCTATTTAGCTCTCCCGCTACAGGAGGGGCGATATAGTTACTTCTTGTCCTTTCTTAGCTTATCCAGCTCCGCCTGAAGCTGCTTTAGCATCTTTCCCTGCTCAATCTGGTGGAGAGTGAGCTCCTCAATCTTTTTGAGCAGGAGCATGTTCATGGTGCCCAGGTCAATGCCCCCGGTCTCCATCTCCTTGGCGGAGGGGACCTCGGGCAGGTGTTTGTTGGCCTTGATGTAAGCCTCGGTCTGGGCAAGGTCCGGCAGGTCGTAGCCCTCGGCGAAGACGTAGTCCGGCCCGGGAACGCTCAGGTCCACCTTCACCTCCTGGGCGTGCACCCGCCCTTTCACCGCCAGCTTCGCATCCGGGGTTTCCGTGCCAATGCCGACATCCCCGGTCTCTGAGACCGTGAACCTGGGCTGGCCTTGGGTAAAGAGCTTGATCCCGTAGTAAGAGGTATAGAAGCTTACCGGTTTGTCGTTCACCTTGTACCACCCTATCGAATAGTGCCCGACGGTCCTGCCGTCCTTCGTGAATGCGTCGCTTTGGCTCCTCCCGATGGAAAAGCCGTCCTCCAGGGAGATGTTCCCGTCGACGTGCAGTCTCTGCAGGGGCGCCTCGGTGCCGATGCCGACGTTGCCCGCCCCGGTGATGGTGAGGCGCGGTGCATTGCCCGTGAAGAGCTTCATCCCGTAGAAGGAGGTGTAGTAGCTTTTAAGCTCATTGCCTTCCGTATACCACCCCAGACCATAGGCCGAGACCCTTTTCCCGCTGAGTGGGAAGATGAAGGAATGCTCGGTAGGTCCCATGCCGATGGAGTAGTTAGCCGGCAGGTAGATGTTGCCGTCCACGTGCAGCTTCTCGTTGGGGTATCCCGTGCCGATGCCCGCCCGGTTGGTGGAGGAGTTGAAATAGATGGGGGAGCCCGCCCCTCCCACCTGGGTTTGGGCGTGGCCTTCCCGCCAGGCAAGCAGCACCAGGAGCGCAAACAAAAGGGAGGGTAGCTTTCTTTTCATAGCTGAATTATCTTCAGCACAAATTTGGTATTTTACCTTGTTTGTGGACGGGAAACTTTATGCGTTTATGTAACTATAAATATGGCAACTTTTGGGTATAAACCTTTAGGTATTGGACCATGGGACCATGGGAAAGCCATCGCCCTAGAAACCGGTTCCTCGACAGCACCTCCTTATTGCACTTATAGAAAAAACAACGTGATTAGTCCCCAAATGACGTTTAATTGCCGTCTTATAAAGTGTATTTGGCTGAGAAGTGGTTCTTGTCCGGCTTGATATTCCATCTACGTGACACTCCAAACCCCAGCTTTCGACCCGCAAAAACCACCATAAATGTAACAGGTGTTGCCTCACACGAGACTACAAACTGACAACCTTTATTTCAGTGGTTCGTTATATTGCCCCCTTGATAAATAAATCAGAGAGTTTGTTCAGCCTTTCATGCAATCAAGGAACACCGATAGGGGTTTAAAGAGCATTGACCGGCATATGCATAAACCATTGGTTTTACCTATACCTTCTTCAAACTATCCATCCATAGGCTTAAACAAGGCCTATTATCAGATAAGTGCCATTTACTTGTTATTCCAAGGATATTCAACCATAAATATGGTTATACGGCAGATTAAGAAACTACTTGCTTTGCATAATCAACCATCCATAAAACATGACAATGAAAATACCGCCAACAAAAGGGAATAATGCATCCCTGTGCTTCCTTCTTTTGGCCCTGCTGTTCTCCCCCAGGCTTATGGCCCAAGCCTGGAACCCGTCTGGGAGCAATTACGCCACCGGTAGCCTCACGGTGGGCGACCTGTTCCTGACCGGAAAGAACGACGGCTACAACGGGGGCAACCTGAACCTCACCAACCCGGCCTCAGGGAACTTCTGGAACGTGACCATCCGCTCTTCCGACCAGGACAAGTTCCAGCTCTGGAGGTTCAGCGCCGCCGCGCAGCGGTTCACCAACCCGCTCTCTATTACCTTGGAGGGTAGGATGGGCCTGGGGACGGACAAACCCGGGGCCATGCTCCACGTGTCCTCCCCGGAGAGGCCGGTACAAAGCCTGGGGGCGCCCGCGGGCGGCCTGCTTTGGGTAGGCGGGCAGAACGACGTCTTCGGGGACCAGTACATCAACTTCCGCAACCCCTCCACCTTCGACACCAACGGCATGCACTGGTGGTCGCCGGACGTGGTCTTAGGCCGGGAGAAGAACAGCGCCGTCTGGGCCTTCAAGGAAACGCACGGCGGACCGCTCGGGAACCTGCGGAAGGACATCATCCGGGCGGAGATGGCTGACGCCAACGGATACAGTACCCTAGACCGAATCCTGTTGGCCCCTACGGAGGGGAACGTGGGCATTGGCACCACCGCCCCCGACGCCAAGCTCACGGTGAAGGGGCGGGTGCACGCCCAGGAGGTGAAGGTGGACCTCTCCGTGCCCGGCCCGGACTACGTCTTCGCCGAGGGCTACGGGCTGCCCAGCCTGGCCGAGACCGAGGCATTCATCAAGGCCAACAAACACCTGCCCGAGGTCCCCTCCGCCAAGGAGATGGAGTCCAGGGGCATTGACCTAGGAACCATGAACATGCTCCTACTCAAGAAGATTGAGGAGATGACCCTCCACCAGATCGGGCTGATGAGGAGGATAGAGGCGCTGGAGAGAAGGAGGGCCGAAAAGGGAAGATAAGACGGGGCCGTTCAGCAGGAATTATTAACAACTTAAACGATATTTTATGAAAAAGGCATTACCATTATTATGCTTAGCCCTCCTCCTCTCCGCGCCATCCATGGCGCAGTGGAATCCCACCGGCAGCAACACCACCACCGGCCTTCTTACGGTTGGGGGTATAAGGAACAGCGGGTTGGCCTCCGATCAGTACAGTGCGGGCAACATAGACCTCGTCAACCCTGCTACGGGCAATACCTGGCAGCTCAACAACCGTAAGAGCGAGAGCGACAACTTCCACCTGTGGGCCTACAGGGCCTCCAGCAACCTTTGGACCAACACCCTCACCATGACCCTGGACGGGAAGATGGGGCTCGGGCTCAGGGGGCCCACCTCCCGGCTCCACCTGAACACAACCTCCCAAAATGACGGTATCGCCCTTCACCACAACTTGGGGGCTTTCGCAGTCCTCTACTCCCCTTCCATGAGCCAGGGGGCGATGAACCCCCTGACCCAGCCCGGCGACGCGGGGATCGTCTACGGCAAGGACGGCGGGGATCTGGCGAATTTCGGCTTCGTGCTCGCGCCTTGGCGAAACAACGGTTCGGGGCTCCGGGTGGACAAGGAGGGCAACGTTGGCATCGCCACCGCCGACACCAAAGGCTACCGCCTGGCCGTGAACGGGAACGCCATCTTCACTCAGGTAAAGGTGAAGGAATACGGCGTCTGGCCGGACTACGTCTTCGCCCCTGCCTACCGCATGCGGACCCTGCCGGAGTTGGAGGATTTCATCAGGGAGAACGGACACCTGCCGGAGGTTCCTTCCGCCAAGGAGGTCGCGGAAAAGGGATTGGACCTGGGGGAGAACCAGGCGGCCTTGCTCAGGAAGATTGAGGAATTGACCCTATATGTGATCGACCTGCAGAAACAGGTCCAGGAGCTTAAAAGGCCAGCACCCTCCCCCTCGGGTAAAGAGTGAAGACTAAATGCAGCTTATAACAAGTGTTAAGATAAATTAGAAATTCTATAACTGATTTTATGTAAAACTAGAAGGAATCGCAAAGCTGACAAGGAATTACCTAGCCTATAATGCCTCTTATGTTCTGTTAGCGTATGTATGGACTTCACTAAAGAAGGCTTTTCCAAGCCGAAAGTCACAGGGTAGTCGAAACCCTCAGAGGCGGAACAGCTCCAATTGGCCTGCCTGGCAGTAACGGTTGTTGAACATTGGTTTGAGCACCCGGATGTAATGCTTCTCCAGCTTGAGCACGGTTTCCTTGTCGCCGTACTCCCGGAGGTAAATCACAGACTCCTCTGAGCACTTGTCCCGGTGCTTGGCGATCCGCCAGAAGATGTTGCTGGTCTCCCCCACGTACACGCAGGAGCCCGCGGTAAAGATCAGGTACAGGAAGTACGACTTGTTGTCTCTTACATAGCGCAGCTTTTTGAAGCTCCTGAGAACCTCTTCCCTGCTGTATGCCGAGAAATCTTCTAATCTCATGTATCCCTGCTAGGTGTGTGTACCCTCAAGGTACGCAAAAATTGAATGTTCAACAATTGATTACCGGCGTTATACCCTTCTTTCTTCCCAAGCCAGCACTGATTGCCTAACCCAGTTCCACCAAGTTGTAGCTGGTACTTCTTCCCCCTGCAGCCTCCTTCTCTAAGATTCCCTTTTCAATCAGATCCTGTATATCCCGGATGGCAGTGTCCTGAGAGCACTTGGCGATTTTCGCCCACTTGGACGAGTTGAGCTTACCGTCGAAGCCGTCCAGCAGTTTGTTGAGCATGTGCCTCTGCCGCCCGTTCAGGGAATTGGTCTTCGGGTTCTCCCAGAAACTTGCCTTGCGGAGCACTGTCGCCAGGGTACTGTCCGTGTCGGATATTGCCCGGTCCAAGCACCGTAGGAACCATTCCAGCCAGTCCGTGATATTCAGGGTTCCCTTCTGAGTGGTCTCCAGAATTTCATAATAGGCGTTACGCTCGTTCCTTATCTGCGCGGACATACTGTAGAACCTTTGGGGGCTTCCGTCGGCCCGGGCAAGCAGCATATCCGTGAGGGCGCGTGCGATGCGACCGTTTCCATCATCAAAGGGGTGTACCGTCACAAACCACAGGTGCGCCACTGCAGCTTTTAAGACAGGGTCCAGGTCGCTGCTGGTGTTGAACCAGTGCAGGAACTTCGCCATCTCACTCCCCAGTGCTTCCGAGTCAGGCGCCAGGAAGTGGACCCGTTCCCGCCCCATGGCTCCGGAGACCACCTGCATGGGGTCGTCTTTCGTGTTGTTACGCCAGGTGCCCACTACAATCCGGTACATGCTGCTGCGGCCCGCAGGGAACAGGGAGGAATGCCATCCGTACAACCGCTCATCGGTCAGTTCCTTTGTATAACCCTGGGTGGCGTCCAGAATCATCTCCACCACCCCGTCCACGTTCCGGTCAGAGGGCACCAGCCCCGCCACCTCCATGCCTAGACGCCGGGCGATGGAGGACCTTACCTGGGCTACATCAAGCACCTCCCCCTCAATCTCGCTGGATTTCAGCACATCCTGGGTCAGCGTCTGCAGGGATGCCTCGGCCTGCAGGTGGAAGCCCAGCCCCTCCATCTTGCCCAGAAGTCTCCCTTGTCTGTAGCGCACACTGGCCAGCAGCTGGGAAAGCCTGTTCAGGTCCCAGTGAAACTCGGGCCAATGCTTTTGTTGGTGGATGTACCTCATTCTACACAGATTAGGCGGTTAATATAGCTACGATTATTTACACCATCATCATATTCTCCGCAATATATGCGGCAATTACACGACCTATTCTCCGCATGGAAACATCAGTCTACTCAGTTAACCAAATCACACCTCTAATGCACCGAGATTGATGGTCGTAAGCTAAAGGAAAGTTAAGACATCAAAAGAGAATGAATACCGAATTAATGCACCTCAAAAATTATGCATTTTAAAGCCGTTACAGAGGCTTGGCATCAAACCATACTGTACCACTGTTTTTACAAGTACATTCAACGATGATACCTAAAATTCCATTTTAGAGCATGATTTGACGTTTGCCATGAACCCCACTTCTCTATTATTAACTTCAGCTCATTCCTGTTAAATTGAATCCAAAGTATTTAAGCTTCAATTTGAAGTACATACCTCCACTTTTCGAATGGTACCTAGAATGGCATTCCCATTAAAAAAAGCAGTTCTCTTACTTCATTTTGAAGAGGAGAAGTAACATGTTCTATACTTTCATCAACTGCTAAAGGTAATTCACCAGGTACTGAAGGTAATTCACTGCATAGTAATCTAGGTACTATCTAATACACTGTATATGAGTGGGTAACAAAAGTACTCTTCTTATATAATCACTATGACCCTAATGTACCCTTTAGGGCTCTCTAAGAAGCACCCCCTACCCAGTAAGAAGCCCCCCACGCAAAAAAATGTGCGCCCCTGCTATGAGGGGTACCACACCTGTAAACCACCCCCGGTCATTTATTCCCCGAAAGTAAATCGAAAGCGCAATCTCCTAGCGTGCTTTTCCCCTTATGATTCTCTAGTAGAGTAAGTGTGGCTTGCTCCTAAGTGTCGCATCAGGATGCGTAATCGAATGGTGCAACCCAAGATGTTTGCGCTACTGAGTGAGCGGGTATCCTAGTGCTTACTAAGTGTGCCCTTGGTGCGAGCGTGTCTTACGAGGTGCTACTGTTAAAGCCCTGCCTTTTGAGTATCCTGACCTTGGTGAGCTTCTTGGTGTTTTCTTACTGTAGTAAACTATAGTACGAGAGACTGAGTGCCTTACTGGTGCTTACTAGCGTGCCCTGGTGTGCCTTACCTCCTACTAGATTATTCCCTGATTTAGTTGCTTTTTCCCCTTATGATTCTCTGAATTGATAACTCTAACTGAACCCTATATGTGTACCTATTCTGATTTCCCTGCTTCCTGTAATGAGCCTATTGCGCAGCTAACCGCTGCTAACTTCGAGATGCCTGCTGGCTTTGAGAATGAGACTTGCCCAACCTGCGGTGAGTTCTTTGACTGCTGGTGTGATGAGCCTTTCGGTATGCCACGCCCTGCTGAGGATGTTGCCACTGATGAGCATGATGATGAGCTACCTTTCTAGGTAGCTCATTTCTTTTCCCCTTATGATTGACTGAATTGATTACTTCTAACTGATAACTTCTATATGAACACCCTTGAATTAAACTACCGCGCTGACCTTGCTATGATTGCTATTGAAGAGCATACTACCAGATTAGCTATTGATGCTTACTTCCAACTCAATATGTTTGACCAGGCAATGGACTGCTACCGCAAGCTGCGCGAGTTGGAAGATGGTGCAAACCTGATTCACCTCAACTACGAGATGGAGCTTCAGTACGGCAAGAAGTACGCAGACCTTGAGCCTTGGGAGGCTGTTGGCTACGCTTCTTACGATGAATACCACAATGATATGCTTGAGCAGTCTTACCAGTCTGAGGCTGCGCTTACTTACCCGAGCGTGGTTGATGAGTTCGTGGCCAGTTCCCCAGTGCTGCGCCTCATGCTTGCTGATGATGATGAGTACCCGTTCTAGGGTACTCATTTTTCCCCTTATGATTTCCTGAATTGATAACCTTTAATGATAACCTCTTATGTACACCTTTGCTCCTACTTCCGAGAACTTTGACACGCTTGCTTACTGCGCCAAGCTCCGCTTGAGCGCCTTAATTGATGAGCTTACGGCTGAGTATTTCCGTGACTACACAGATGACCATGCCAGAGCGATTGACTACCATGCTGAGGCGTGGCAAACTTCCATGGCCGCTGACCAGATGTTCGGTGAACTGATTGGCGTGTTACAGCCTGAGCCTACTATAGCAAAGGTTCAGGCTCCTACGGAGATAATGCCTGACGGCCGCGTGATTACGCAGCTTGAGCGTGAGACTGAAATGCTTGTTTGGGGCCGCATCCTGAGCCAAGAAGAGATTGACGAGCTGCCTTTCTAGGTGGCTCTTTTTTTTCCCCTTATGATTATTTGATATGCAAACAGCTGAACTAAAGAAAGAGCTGTCTCCCAAGGCGGAGATGGCTCTAGTGATTTTACAGGCTCAGTACGAGCCTACCAACGAAGACCTCGCAGAAGCGCATTTCGCGCATACTGAGATGGAGTTCAAGTTCTTTACCGAGGTAATGGGCGTAGTTCCTTTCTGATGAACAGGCTACAGAGATTCCGCAGGCTTACCAGAGTGGTATTGCCTGCGGGCACTGCCTTTGCCTATGGCGGCGTGAATGACTTGCCTATCCTACGGGTGCAGCACTTCCATTTCAGCCATGACTTCCTGAGCAACTATCTGCAATTCGGTGATTCAGACCCTCAGAACTCGCGCTTCGCTGACGAGCCATTTTAGTTTTTCCCTTTATGATTTTATGACAGGCTTGCCGATTGGCAGGCCTTTTTTTTTACCCTATTTTCTACAAAACAGCATGAAACTTTCTTACGAAGTAAAACAGATTATTGCCCTTTTTATGTACCTGTTGATGCCATTGCTTGCCATGAAACTGGCGGCTTTCGTGATTGGCGACAACTGGATGGATTCACGCCTGAGTTTCTTCATGGCCTTCGTTGGCGTGTGCATTGCCATTGGCGGCGTGATACGCTTTATGAAGAACGTGGAGAAAATGGACAGAAAAGGCCAGCGCCAACAGTACTAATGATTAAGGTAGTCAATAAGAAAGACCCGAAGAAGTACCCAAAGCATGAGCTTGTCTACGTAGGCAGGGGCTCGGCTTTGGGCAACCCTTTTACCTCTATCACTGACAGGCCCACCAAAGCCACTGAGGTATGCGACTCGCGGAATGAGAGCATTGCCAGATACCGCATTCACTTGCTCAAAGGGCTTGCCACCAAAGACCCGTTTATCTGCATGGAGATGAACAGCATTTACCGCAGGGCAAGGCTAGGCGAGAACGTGTATTTGCAATGCTATTGCGCCCCTTTGCCTTGCCATGCCGAGGTAATTAAAGAGATTATTGAAAGTAAACTGAAATGATGATGCACCAGTACCTAAAGCATTTCAAGATTTTCGGCACCGAGGAAGCAGACCTGTTCCATGTGACTTTTAACATGGTTGTGATTGCCGATTATTGCTCCGCCAGACACGTTTACAATGTGCTGATGAAGTACCTGACCAATGAGCAGGCCATGCGTTACCTCTTGGAAGAATACTCATAAGGCGCATTTTTCCCCTTATGATTTTGTGAATTGATTTCTAACCAATGGGCGCTTGAATGCGCCCTTTTTATTTCTACTAAAATGAAAAATTTATCTACCCTGATTATCTCCTTATTGGTGCTATTGGTGATTGCTTCTCTTTCTTCCTGCGGTTCGGCTGAGGCCAGACGCGCCGAGGGCCGCAAGAATCTGCTTGTAAAGGAGGAACCCGTGATGCACACCTCTACCACCAATATAATTGAGCCCTTCAAGATTAAGGTGGACCGTTGGGAGACGCGTACGCAGCTGAACCGCTATGACAGCCTGGTGATTGACACCAGAACCGACAAAGTGGTGTACCGGGAATTGAAGCAACTGGACACAAATGAGCAGGACTGAACGCCATGTGTCAGGACACCATAGTTTACCCTTCAGCCCGCTCGTTTGAGCGGGCTTTTTTTTTCCCCTTATGATTCTCTGATATGTTCTTAGACAATATTTTAGCAATGGGTTCGCAGGATGCGGAACGCTGCAACGAAACGCTCACCATCGGTGAGATTATTGACATTATGCACACGCAGATGTACGCTCCCGGAGCGACTGACGTGCGCACCAAGGACGAGGATTTCCTTTGGTTCTGCTCCCTGACACCCACGCAGCAGCGTGAGCATTTCGAGGCTGAGATTGCTATCTATGAGGAAGCGGAAAGGCGTGAGCAGGAGGCCTTGAGCATGAGCCAATGCCCCCTTTGCACCAAGCCCACGGTGCAGGCCGATATGATTGGCGGGCTTTGCCCCAAATGCGACCATGAGGTATGCGAGGCCATGATGGAGCGCAACGATGACAATGCGCGTTGCTCCTGCGAACCCAATGACAGAGGGCATTGCGCCATCTGCCAGTTTGAGGGCTGCTATCCAGGCGAGGGCGGGCCTTCCGATGATTATCCCGAGGGCATGTGCCACGGCTGCCATGAGATGGTAGGTACCGAGAATCTGGTGAACAGCGGTTGCGTCTCCTGCAACCACACCTTGCAGGAAGAGGAACTGACGCGCAAGCTGATGGAGTTGGGCAGCGGGGTTCTCTCCGAAACATGGGCGTACACCGAAGATGATTTGCCTTTCTGATTTGATGGAGCGTTACCAGGTAACGCTCCTGTTTTTCCCCTTATGATTCCCTGATGGAGAATACAACTTTAGTGGCACCTGTTCGGGAAGAGCAGACCACAGAACAGGATATTGACAAACACCTCTACTCTTGCGGCTGCGGTGGGTGCTTTACTTGCGTAGACGAGAATCACCCTGATGCGGAAAGGATTCACAAAAGCAGGTAAGCATGGCTAGAGAACGCAAGGAAATGACACCAGAAGACCTTATTGGAATCTGGTTTGATGAGGTGAAAAGGATTGCCCACAACTTGGGCAATCCTAACCCTGAGCACAACATAGGTACCTACAACAAGCCCAACGGCTGGAAAGAATACCAGCGTGGGGTGCAGATTGGCGTGGAGGTGCTGAATGAGAAAATGGAGAGCCTACAGGCTGCCGTTGAGCAGTTCGTGGTGCACGATTCGCCCAGTTTTCCCGCTATCTCCGTGTATGCCGGCATGTATGCCATTACGGAGGAAAGAGCGGGCAAATTGTTTGATGCCATTGAGCGCATCATTAAGAGTATCCCGATGGAGGAATTTCAGGCAGATTTATTCCTGGTGCAGATACGGGAACGCATTGGCAAGGCCAAAGGATTGACGCAGGACGAGCGCGATTACGTGTTCTTTATTGTGGGCGCATTACTGGCGCATTACACCGCGAAAAGCGCCCTCTGATACGCTCCTATTTTTCCCCTTATGATTTTTTAGGTGTCCATAGTGGGCACCTTTTTTTTACCATTTAATCACTTAGAACAGTGAAAAGAATCACCATTCTGTTGCTCGCCCTTTGCATTCTGTTGGGCGGGATTTCACCTGATAACGCGGGCATTTTCAGGAAGAAGAAGAAAGCCCGCAGCTGCGCCGCTTACAAGGCTTCCTATTCACCGTTTGGCCACAACCAGACCAGGAAAGTGAAGCAGATAAAGAAGCAGATGAAAGGCAAACGCTCCCGATTCGCCATGAGCGAGAAAACGGGAATGACCTTGCCTTTTGCTATCTGATTTAGCTCCTTTTTTTCCCCTTATCATTCTCTGAATGGATGATAAAAATTCAATGGCAGGCGCACAGTTACGTGCCCTGCTATTGTCTTTTTTCCCCTTATCAATTTCTGAATTATTTAATTTTTTTCATTTCCAAAAACCCTTTTTAAAAACAATTTTATGGCAACTCAAGCACAGTTAGACGCCCAGACACAAATTGCAGAAGATTTAGCAGCCCTTTACCCTAATCTTTCCGAGGAAAAGATTGAGCGTTTGGCCTCCGCTATTGAACGCGCCTCCTTCTACCCTACTTTCGGGGACGGCATGAGCCGCCCCGTGGCGATTTCCAACATTACGTTCTACACCGCCTCCAACGGTCAGGAGCGCGTGGTTCTCAACCTCGCGGCCAAGACCCTGAAGTGCTACGGGCAGGAGCGCATGAACGAGCGCAACGTTCCCATGCCTAACGCCAACATTTCCCAGCCTGCCGACTGGAATCTTAAATTCCAGAAAGGCGATTACGTCTCCATGTGGATTGAAGACGGTGAGGTTAAGAAGCTCTACCCTGCCAACACCATGCAGGCGCAGCAGATTTCCGTGAACAGCAAGGCTGTTCAGAGAACCGAGCAGGCCATGCACGGCGGCGAGGCCGTATCCGTTGACCCGACCACTGGCGAGGTGCAGGAGGACAAAAAAAGCGGGAAAGGCACCAGAAACACGCCCAAAGCAGCCGCTGTAGAGGCTGACCCAGACGATTTGCCGTTCTAATCTCCTAGCGTTAATTCCTGAAAAGCCCACTACGGTATCGTAGTGGGCTTTTTCTTTTTGAATCGGAGTTTCACTTAATTTTCTATTCGATGCAAGCATCTCAGGCCAAGGCCACCACCGAACTACGCTCATTCCTGATTGAGCACAACCCTACCGAGGTTCACCGCACACTGGCGCAGACACCGCCAGCGCAGCAGCAAGCCCTCTACATTTACAAAGGCCACCTCCTGACCCACACGCAGGCATTGGAGATGCGTGAGGGTGAGAAGTAACCTTCTTTACATAGCTTGACTATTCCTTGAATACATCTGGCGGGCGCAGGGGGAACCCTGCGCCATTTTTTTGTTACTAATTGCCTGCCTGAACAGAGGAAGAAAGCAATACCTGAACTGGAGCGTGGGAAAGCGCCGTAGGCGCATAGATGGAAGCGCCCGGGGGCGCATAGGTAGGATACGCACCTCCGCGTAGCCGCCAGCTGAAAGCTGGTCGGCAAGCGGCAAGGGGCGGAGCCCAGCAGGAACCCGAAATCGAAATCGAAACGGGATTCTAATATTTTTGGCAAATTTAGCTAAAATTAGCCGAACTCTATATAGTACTTACTAATATTTACGGTAATTCAGGTAACTGGCTGACATAAAACCAACCGGCAGCCCGAAATCGAAATCGAAATCGCGCGCGCGGCTCTAGGGTACTCTTCTAGGGTACCCTCCTGGTATGCTCCCTGAGCTGCTTTTTTTCCCCTTATCATCCCTTAGTTTCAAGAACCGACCTGCCTTTCAGATCGCTATTCAAAAAAAAGAAGCGACAAAGAAAATTTTTTTAACCTTCAATCAGGTACCTAGTGGATTTTGCGGTAGCTAAACGCAATAAGCCAAAAGCCAACGCTTATCGGTTCTTCAAACAGGAACCGGCCTGAATCCAGTACCACTTTTTTCCTGTAGCTACCGCTAAATCTAACCGGAGGCCTATCGTTGGGTAAAAAATTTTCTCTTTGGATTTTTTTGAGGTAAAGTAGAATTTTACCTCTAAGGAACGCACTAATTAAGAACCTAAGAAGCGGAGCTAGATAAGTGCCTGATAATCAGTATAGCTTATTATACGAACTGTATAATGAGATTATACACTTTGTATACTCACGTTTAAAATGAAAATAATATTAGCCAAACCCAATATTCTATGCTATGTATTACTTTTTTTAGCGCTGTTATATACCTTGAGTTTACTTTATCTATACTACACCTTTGCGGACGAAATTCTCAAAATCCAGTTAAGGCAGATAGAAACCAAAGTGCCTAGTGAAAGCGGTGCCATGCCCAAGTTAATTGACTTCTCCTAGAACGAAAGCAACCCTTTTGTTGAGAAAACCAATACCGAGTTTCAGGTACCAAGAAGTACCGCACGGAGGGCGCTTCCAGCTAAGCCATCCTGAGCGTGGTGGACAACGAAGGCAAGGTGCAGGGACAATACCATGTTCCTGCGCGAGATCAAGATGGACAAGGAACGCATCATGAAAATGTACCTTTCCTAATTCGAGAGCTTCTGGGACCTTCCTAAATCTACGGTACTCGTCTTCGGCTACCTGATGAAGTAGCTCAAGCCTATCCCTCCTAGAAAGCCGAATAACTAGTGTTTTCCACTATTCTTTAGAGTGTCCACTATGGACACCTTTTTTGATATTCTTAATCAAATGAAAATGCCGACTAAAAATAAAAACCTATTCGTAAACTGGGAGAAATCCCCTGAGTTGGCGGAAGTAGCGCTCAGTTACAGACCTAAAGTGAAGATATCAGAGTTGCCCAAAATCTCTAATTCAGGTGAAATTGAGAATTACCTTCGTAGAATTTGGAGCCCTGACATGGAATATCGCGAGGAGTTCAAGGTGCTCATGCTCAACCGCAACAACCGCGTGGTGGGTTGGGTAAAGACTTCCTCGGGAAGCCAAAGCGGTACAGTTGCTGATCCTAAAATGGTGTTCCAAGCAGCGCTCCTCTCGCACGCCGCTGGGATCATCCTTGCCCATAATCACCCATCCGGCAACAGGATACCTAGCCAAGCCGACATAGCTCTGACAAGAAAGATCAAGGAGGGCGCCAAGAATTTAGACATCAGTTTACTGGACCACATCATCATGACGGCTGAAAGCTATTATTCTATGGCTGATGAAGGGGATATTTACTAGGTGTAATATTTCTATGCACCTTCAAATATAGAGAACACATATTCTAGCTATAAGGTTAAATAATGTAAAGAACGCAAACTTTGAAGCTTGGAACACCCAATTTTTACAAGATTATGCATGCTAAGCTACCCAGCAGATGTTACACGTTCAACTTGCGAAATCAACATTTAGGTATCACTAACAACAGAATAAAGGGTTTTGTATTTTAATTTGTCTATTCGGAAAACTTCTCATACAACTAAAGATAAACTCAGGAAGTGTTAAAAGAATAATAAGAATACATAATTTACAAATAGTTGATACACAACATTGTTCTGTTACCATATTGGTATATGTTAGTTACCATTATAGATATCATCAGTTTATTTTTTACCTTTGATAAGTAAACTTTAGACCAAGGTCGGCTTTTACTTATTTAAGCGTAATGATAGATTTTTTTGATATTTTAAAATTTAAAATCAATGACTGAGACCCCCAATGTAAATGATGATAATGGAATTGTTCAGAATGAAAGCTTAAACAAAGTATCAGACTACCCAAAGAATTTACAAAATCCTTTTGTGGATAAGTTGTTAGAGAAAGTGGCGATTAAACGTAAGTTTAAGGCTATGGGGAGTCAGCAACCAATATTCAATGATTCTAATGAGTTAGAAGGGAAAAATATATTCCTGAAAAATTTGCAAGTGGATGAACAAAAGTTCGCGAAATTGTATCTATCTGAAATCTATAGGTTATGGAGTCTTTCAAAACCTGCGGTTCGAGTATTAACTTACTTCTTAAACAATCTTAATCCTAATAAGGATTACGTTGACTTTTGGATGCCACTTTGTTTAAAGTACACTAAATATAAAACCACCAATAAAGTGTACATAGGGCTAGCGGACCTTTTAAAAGCTGGGATTATTGCAAGAGGATGGCATGATAAGGTCTATTATATCAATCCTTTATTTGCATTCAATGGTACCAGAATTCCTTATATTGAAGAAAAAATTACTGAAAAGAAAGCAACAAGGCATAAGGTTGATTTCCAAAAAGACTCAGATAAATAAATTATGTCTTATTCTATTTCCTTAAAATAGAATAAGACATAATCGAGGAATAATCAAATTGAATAGTTCCTCAAATATGAATAAAACTAAGTACTAATTGCTTTATTAATTACTTCATTTACTTTGGACCTTTACATCATGGGAGCCCAAATTTCTTCTTAAAGATACCGTAAGCATAAGCCGCCTTATTATGTACCGGCTTTCCGATAGAGCTCCAATCAGTGGTTTCCACTTGGTAGCAGGTTGAATTGATTTCCTCTAAGCTACCGTTCTGCAGGATAGTGCGGATCTGAAAGTCCGTAAACTTAAACTTGTGCAACCTTCCGTAAACCTGGGCCTCACGCTCAGTCATTTCCGGGTGCTCGGGAGTTTGTTCAGGCATGGTGCGGAGCTTCTTCCCTCCTTTCAGTACAAAGCGAATGGCGGTCACCTTACGGCCCGTTTTGATAGGGGTGAACTCGAAAGGAATATCGGTATTGGCAATCTCCTTTTGAGCGGGCTCAATAACCCACCTTTTCAAATCAGCATACAGCGGATAAATGCTGTAGGGTACTTCTTTGCCTTTGCTCAGCCGCTCGGTGTAGTCAAGAGAAAGCTTAAATCTTAACTCAGTAATACTCATAATTCGCACGCCCGAGGTACGCGAATCGAACTGCTTGAGCAGCATGTAGAGGCGCGAAGTGTAGGTACTGGAGAAGCGGAGGCATTGCTGGAGCTGCGCCTGGGTGAATTCCTTGCGGAGCTGTAGCAAGTGGGGCTTCATGTCCGGATGTGGCTGTAGCATCACCACCCCCTGTTTTTTGAAGTACTTGGCCTTATGCACGAGTTGAGCAAAACGTGAGTCACCGGTGCCTTCCTCCCACTCCACCACGTGGCTCATGAGGCTTTTGATGTTGTTTGCCACTTCTTCATAGAGGTGGCTACCAGACTTCAGGTCAGATAATTGGATGATGTCCTGGACTCGGATGTGGTACGCTTTAAACTCGGTGTCCGTCTCCTCAATGCAGGCGAGCATGGCAAAGAAAAGGCGCCATTCGATGTAGTTGAGGCGGAATTGTCCGTTCAGGAGGAAATTAGACAGCGCCACCTGGGTATCGGCGCGTAGAAGGGCTGGAGCCGCATCCGCTGGCACTAAATCCCCGTCTCTGTTGATCCCGAAAAGCGACATCTGTTCTTCCATGTAACTAAGATAAAAGGGACTCAAGGCAAAAACAAGGGTGACTCAGTACTTCTCATAGTTGGCCCCTTTGCCGTAGTTTGGTTCTGCGAACCTCGTTTTCTTCGTTTTTCGGGGTTTTCCACATTATTGTTTCCTTAACCGTCCTACATTAAAAGATACGTATATTTTAAAGATATTTTAAATACTATAAGGAGTAGGGTAATGTTTTATGAGAACTACTGAGCCAATCCGTGTCTAAAGATGAGAACCACTCAGTGGCTATCTATGAGAACTACTCAGTGACTATGAGAATTGCTCAGTCAAGCCAAATTATGAGAACTACTCAGTCAAATCTGTTAGAAATCACCTCTCCGTTATGACTCCTTCTAACAAGGTTATTATGAGTACTACTGAGTCTTCCTTTAAATATGAGAAGTAATGAGTGAAACTTATCCCATTTATTGCATGAAGGCAAGCTTCGAGGGGTAAAGCCTCTTTTCTGCTCAGTATCTCTCATAATAACACTTACATCCCCTTCCTTACCTTTTGCTTTTCCTGATGGCCTGGCTTTCCGACGGGCTTTTGTGCTACTGCACAGGTGTTATCTGCAGGTGCAAGAACGGCAGAAGGGGCGACTTCCCATAATCAATCTGTCCCGGTACGGGAAGACATATAGGCTGAATGGAAACTGTTCCTCCGGGTAGGTAAGCCCATGATTATCGTTTCAATCCACTCTTTCCCCCTTATCCTTCTCTAAAACTAAATTTTATGCCAACTGAAACCCAGTCAAATTTTCAAGAATCGGCTTATCCAAGGCCAACGGGAATTTCCTTGCAGGTGGCTTCCGACCATCAGCTAAGCCAGGTTCAGCAGGAGATGTCCCGTATGGTGGGCTACCACATCGAGAATGTCAAATCCCTGCTGCACCTTTCCAACGAGCTTAAGAAGTTCATCACGGAGCAGAAACTGGCAGCCAATATCCAGGGAAAGCAATACGTCATGGTGGAGGGCTGGCAGTTTGCTGGCTCAATGCTGGGATTATGCTGTATTCTGGATACCAAAAGCCTGGAAGACCTTTCTTCCGGCAATGAACTGCGCTACCGGGTTTCGGCAAGCGTCTACCAGGTAAGTTCCGGCAAGCTGGTGGCCTCGGCTTCCGCTTCCTGCTCCAACAAGGAGAAAGGCAAGGAAAGCTTTGCGGCTTGTGCCGTGGAGTCCATGACCCAGACCAGGGCCATCTCCAAGGCCTACCGCACCTACCTGGCCTGGCTTGTGAAAGCAGCCGGATTTGAGGCCACACCTTATGAGGAGATGCCTTTGGAGGAAGGACAGTCCGTCAGCATTGCCACGGAATCCCAATATGAAAGGATAGCCATGCTGGCCAGTAGCCATTTCATTACTCCCCACGACCTGCCTTCGGAAACAAAGCGTGCCATCCAGGAGCATACCCTGACTGACCAAGAGGCTAAAGAGGTGATTGCCACCCTTCAGAGCCTTATTGAGGAACGCAACTTTTAACCCCTTCTTATCAAGCTATTTTGTTTCACCTTAAACCAATAATTCCATGGGCCTATTTGACAACGCGACCCCGTATGAGAACATCAATGACGAGAAATTGAAAAGCCCTATGGGCAACCTGAGGTACCTCCACCAGGGGGTGTTTCCGATGACCTTCCAAGAGGCAGAGCTGAGTGAATCCAAAGGCGGAAATCTTGCCCTGGTAATGAAGTATGACACGGGCTTTGTGACCGGAACCGGAGAGCCTACCATCCTTTTCAAGCATTACTACCTGATTGACAAAGCCACCCTTGCCAACCTCCAGAAAGTCTCAGTAGAGGAAGGCCAACCAGATCCGCGCCGTATTCGGGACAACGCCTTCCTGGGGGTTCGGGAAATGCTCTTCACGCTTTTCGGAATCAGGATCGAGACTGTCTCCAGTATCAGAGAGAGCCACGAAACAAGCAAGCTTAAGGGGATGGCCCGGCAGATTACCCTGCAGCTGCAGAAGCGGAACCCAGAGGACCGGCAGGTGGCGGCAACTGTGGATTACCCCCGCTCCCCTTCTCCGAACGGAAAGTTCTACCTGGAAATCGAATGGCTGAACCCCATCGGGGAGCTGGCTTCCCGGCAGGCTTCGTTTAAACCGAAGGTCAATCCAAACCCTACCCCGGAAAGAAACCAGAACGAAGGCCCCCTGCAAAGTTCCTATCGGCAGGAATCCCCGGATGATCTACCCTTCTAACGCATACCCGCTAAGTCCTTGCAAAGGCCCGGCTACCCGCCGGGCCTTTTTTTGTGCCCTTGCCTGAGCTGACGAAAGGAAATCCCAGCCTAGCTCCTTCTAGCCACTCCCCCTCCTACCCTGACAATTACCCACATTAATTCCTTTAGATGAACAAAGTTGAATCAATTTACCTGATGGCCCTTGAACTGGCCGCTGATTTTGTCGGCAAGCAGCAGCTTTCAACCATCGCCATGAACGAAATGGCAAAGCGCCACTTTGGCGGCACGATGAACAGCGGCACCTATGACCGGACCGCCATCTACAATGCCCTGGAGCTGGGCTTCAACATGTGGCTCGCCGTGATGGGCAGCAAACTCAACCTGAAGAAAAGCAATACCGACCTCCTGCTTGCCCAGGCAAACTACCGTAGTCTGCGCCGCAACCTGCAGTTGCTGCCTACCCAATCGGTGCGTTCAGAGGAACAGCTTGCCTTTCAGCAGTTCTCCACCCCGCCGCACCTGGCATACCTGGCCGCCTGGAGTGCCAACCTGCAGGAAGGCGAGCTGATGCTGGAGCCCTCCGCCGGTTTGGGTGGACTTGCGGTGCATGGCCTTTCCCACAAATGCAAACTGGCCCTGAACGAAGTGGAAGAACAGCGCCATGAAGTTCTGGAGGCCATGTTCCAGCACTATGCGGGTGAACTGCGCATGTACAGGCAAGACTTCGACGTGATGTACGCACTGGAACCTACCCTTTGTCCAGACGTGGTGCTCATGAACCCTCCTTTCACCAGCAACGGCGTGACCGGCTACAAAAGCAGGTACATCGGCTTTGAGCATTTGCAGAAGGCCTTGATGATGGTGCGCAACGGCGGCCGCGTGGCCTGCCTTCTCTACGGTGGCCGTCCCAACTTCAAAGGCGACCAGGGGGGCGTTTCCATGTACAACACCGATTACAAGCAGCGGTGGGAGCAGATCCAGAAGACAGCCACCGTCAGGGCCAATGTTTCTTTCCCCGGAAGCGAGTACCTAAAGTACGGTACCGGCGTGAACACGCGCCTGATTGTCATCGACAAGATCGGGCCGCAGGTAGGTGAAACCATCACCTATGAGTTCTCAGATAACGCCGACATTGAGGAGAATTTCTTTCGCCTCATGGAACCGGTGCGCCTATGCCGGTTTGATGCCTCTGTGACCCTGCACAATGCCCCGCCTGCCGGCGTTTCCAAGGAAGCCCACCGGCTGCACCCGGACACTCTTAAAGGGTTGCGGTCTGGCGTGCAGGAATCCGCTCCGGATCACCTGAAAGAAATGATACGGGAGAAAGCGATGCTTACTGTCAAGCCTGTTATGGATGTATACCGTCAGGCACCCTATCTGGAGGTGAACCAGGAGGCATTGCCGCCGGGTGGGGCTGCTTTGGAAGAGCTGGAGGAAACGCCGATGCTCAAACGCAATCCTGAGTACACCACCCACAACTCCAACCAGAAACTGGACGAGGAAGCCTCCTGGAATCCAGTCCTGGAAGGCGTGATGGCCCACAAACCTCATGCAGTTCTGGACATAGATAAAAACAGGTTTGTGCTTCAGCCTTCCGCTGAATTCGATAATGAACCAGTTAGCAAGCCTGCTGCTGAACCAGTCGATGAATACGACATGGCCTCCATGTTCCAGGGCTACAAGCCGTATCTGCAGGTGACCGGTGCCAAGCCGCACCCTTCTCCTCTGGTAGAGTCTGACACCCTGCGCCTGGTACACCCTCCCAAGGTGAAGACCAAGATCCGCCTGCCTTTCCAGGCGGTGCGCGACGGGAAGATATCTGACGTGCAGATTGAATCAGTGGCGCTGGCCATTGACTCCAACAGCCGCAACGTGCCCGACACCCAGATGAAACGCTCTTTCATCAAGGGGCAGGGCACTGGTTTCGGGAAAGGTACCACGCTGGCCACCTCCGCCATGCACTACCACCTGGCGGGCGCAAAGAAGATTCTCTGGATTTCCAAGTCTTCAGACCTGATCGCTGATGCCCGCCGAGACTGGAAGTGGATCGGGGGTGACGAGAAGATCATCTTCCTTTTGAACGATGAGAAGAAGGACATTCAGCGCACCGGTATCTGCTTTGCCACCTACTCCACCATTGGCATGGAGCAGAAAGCGGCTAAGCAGAAAGAAGGCGAGGCCTCCAAAGCGGTGATGATTGGCGTGGATCGTTTGCAGCAGCTAATCAACTGGAAACCAGATCTAATTATAACGGATGAGTGCCACCTAATGAGCAATTCCATTGGTGAGAAAGGCGCTGCGATGGCGAAACGCTCCATCAAGCTTATGGAATCTCTGCCCCATGTGCCGGTGATCATGGCTTCGGCCACGGCCGCTACGGAGGTGGAGAATCTGGCCTATGCGACTGACCGCTTAGGTCTCTCCGGCCCTTCCATGCCTGCCTTCCCTGACAAGAATACCTTCATCTACAAGATCGCTGGCGCTGGTATGCTCGCGATGGAATTGGTGGCCAAGGATATGAAGACAATGGGCCTTTACATGAGCCAGAACCTTTCCTACGAGGGCACCACATTCAGGATGCTGGAGCACACTTTGTCGGAAGACCAGATAGATCAGTACAACACGGCCGCTGAGGCGTGGCGGGCCTGTATCGGCTCCATGCGGGATGCCCTGAAGATGAACAACGCTGATAAAAGCGGCCGGGCCAGGGCGCTCATCAACTCGCAGTTTTATGGGGCGATGCAGCGGTTCTTCAACCAGTTGCTTACTTCCATGAAAACGCCTTCCACCATCAAGGACATAGAAGCTGCTTTGGCCTCCGGTCATTCGTGCGTGGTGCAGCTGGTGAACACCAATGAGGCGGCGACCAACCGTGCCGTGGCTGAAGCCACTGAGCAAGGCCTTTCTCTGGAGGAGATGGATATTTCCCCGAAGGATACGCTGATCGGGCTGATCAGGTCTTCTTACCCTATCGTGCTGCACCAGTACGTGCGGGACAAGGAAGGCAACACCAGCTCTGTGCCGGTAGTGAGCCACAAGGACGAAAACGGGCATGATGTGTTTGCTGTGAACCCGGTAGCGCTGGAAATGCGCGATGACCTGATCAGGCGAGTTGCTGATTTGCGGATTCCCGAGGGTGCGCTGGATATGATCATCAACCATTTCGGTCATACCAAAGTGGCGGAAGTGACGGGTAGGTCCAGTAGGTACGTGACCAGGAAAGGCCGTTGCGAGGGGGACATCGGCGTGACGAAGGAACCGCAGAACCGGAATAAGAATACCTGCAACGCGGAGGCGCAGGATTTCAACGACGGTAAGCGCAGAATTCTGATTTTCTCCGGAGCCGGTAATACGGGAAGGAGTATGCATGCTGATAAGCGTTTTAAGAACCAGCAGCGCCGGATGCACTACGTGTTGCAACCAGGTTGGCGGGCCGACGAAGCACTCCAGGGCCTGGGCCGTACCCACCGCACGAACCAGGCCTCCGCGCCGGAGTACGTGCTCCCGACCACGAACCTGAAAGGCGAGAAGCGGTTTATCACTTCCATTGCCCGCAGGATAGAGCAGTTGGGCTCCCTGACGAAAGGGAACCGGAAAGCTGCGTCCGGTGGCTTGTTCTCCGCTGAGGACAATCTGGAAAGCAAGTACGCGACGGACGCCACCTGGCTTTTCTTCTGTGCGCTCCAAAAGAACGTCATTGAAGGCCTGAGCTTGAAAACGGTGGTGGACCAGATGGGCCTTCAGGAAATGTACAACGAGGAGCACAATCTCCTGGTGAAAGACAAGATGCCGAAAACCACGCAGCTCCTCAACCGCTTGCTGTGTCTGAACACCGACACGCAGGATGCTGTTTTCGAAGCCTGGTTTAAAATCATCAGGGATTGCATTGAAAAGGCCATGGAAGCCGGTACGTTCGACAAGGGCGTGGAGAAAATCAACGCTGAGAAGGTAACCAAAGTCTCTGAAACGGACGTGTACACGGATCCGGACACTGGTGCGGTCACCCGCGTGGTGGAGCTTCAGCTGCTGGACAAGACGCGCTCAGTGACGGTAGGCGAAGCTGTGAACGGGAAGTTTGTGAGCGATACCTATGAGGGCTTTTCTTACACTTTCAGGGAGCATTTCTACGCTTATGTGAAGCAGACGCTCAAAGCAGGGCCACACGCCGGGGAGACCCGCCCGTTTGTGGTGCTGGACTGCGGAATGCTGGCTGACAAGAACGGTGACTTCAAGCGCTCTTTCCGGAAAATATCGCCTTTCGGTGCTATCAAACTCTTCGAGGCCGATTACCAGGCGGAGGGGAATGAGCGCATTGACGTGGCTGAGTGCAGGGAGCTGTGGGCGAAAGCCATTGTGGAGTCGCCAGCTTACGAATCAGAGGATATCTACCTTCTGACCGGGGCCCTGCTTCCTATCTGGGACAAAATTCCGATCGGTGACGGCAAGCCGCGCATCGTGGCGGCAGAGACCACCCAGAAAGAACGTATGCTCGGGCGCGTGATTGAGCCGGAGTACCTGCACGAACTGCTCAATAACCTGGGTGCTCTGACGGCGGGGGAGTATTTCACCACCCGGCAGCTCATTGACTTGGTGCTGGAGAAGGATGCCAAGCTTATTCTCGCCAATAAGTGGACTATCCGGAAGCGTCGCACCGCGGGCGAGGACCGTCTGATCATTACCGGTATCGGTAACGCAGATTTTTACCACCTGCGCGACGGTGGCCACGTGAAGCACGAGTACATCGGCCATAACCTCTATTACATTCCACTGGATGGCCAAGAAGTGGCGCACGTTGAGGCAATAACCCTGAACCGGCGCGTGACCCAGATGGACCGTAGCGGACTTATCACCACCATTCTGGCGGAACCGGCCAGAGAGGTGAAAGTAACGCGTGAGTACGTGGAGGAGCCGGACTTCTTTAACATCGACCATCTCGTTGAACTGCACGATATGGAAACCGGTCAGATCAGGCCTGTATCAGATTTGCTGCTGGAGCACAATGGGGAAGTCCTGGTACCGGCGTCCTGGAAGGACTCTCCTTCCGTAATTCCTCAGGAACCCAACCTTTGCGTCGCTCCTCTCCCCTACCCTGACCCGAACCTTATCTCGGTGTCCCACTTACCGCTTCCCTCAGAGAAGCGCCAAGGGGCTACAAGCAAAGTACAGCAATTACTGCCCCCGGTAGGAGGCGCGATCCAATCCCTGCTGTCCAAGGTGACCAAAAAGTCATTTTCAAAACCAGGAAAAAGGGCTCGGGTAGTCATGGAGGAAACTGGACAGATGAGTTTGTTCTAATCCTTTCGCAAATGCCTTTTCAAATTTAGGGGAGCACGGATCCGTGCTCCCCTTTTCATTTTTAACCTCATGAAACGAAGTATGACTTTAGAAGAACTGCAAATTATAATTGCCCGGGTAATGGATGTACCACCTGAAAGACTACGCTATAACTTACAGGAATTCAGCATATCTATAGGGAACCTGGACAGGCTAAGCCTGCAGGAAAACCTAGTGGAAGAGACCTTTCATCACCTGGATGGATTCGTGTTTGAATTTAACTTGGGTGAGCCCATGCGCATGGCCCTTGTTTCTACGGTATGCGCTCATTTAGGTAATCGATTGGATTAAAGGGGAGCTAACTGCTAAAACTTGTTTCCTTTATCACCGCTGGAATGTAGCGTGTGTTGGGAGAAGAAGATGCTTCTCCCCTTCCTTAAAGTATAGCTTGAAGTCAGCCTCAAAGTAGTAGCCTTTGAATTTTACTTTAAATTACTTTGAATGTGCTTCTTCCTCCTCCTAGGGTAACGTAAGAGGAGGACTACTCCTTCCCGACTGATGCATTGCCAACCAACTGCTTAGCTATGTTCTACCCATGTATTTCCTGTTTGTTTATTTATTGTTTTATGTTTTTATTGGTTAATTACTTAATTCGATTATTATAAATTAGTTTGTTCTCCATAATTGTTATTTTAAATTGCGGCATTAATTTATTCTGAATAATAAGTGCATGGCTAAAATCTTTGCAGTCGCTTTGAATAAAGGGGGGGTTGGCAAGTCCACGACGGCTGCCTACCTAGGCGCAGCCCTTGCCCGTCAGGGCAAGAAAGTACTCCTGATTGACCTGGATTCCCAGCGGAATTGTACAGACTGTTTTCCGCCGGAGATCTATGGCCTTGAAGAAACAGGCAACCCAGAGAATCACGTAGGTAAGCTGCTTACCGGTGCTGTTCCGGTTGCAAAAGCCGTTCACCAGGTAAACGATCATCTGGACATCATTCCCTCGCACAAAGACCTTCTGGAGTACGAGGAAGCGATTGCCAACAAACCGCGGCGGGAGGATCTTCTGCGCAAGGCTATCCGCAGCTACGCTGATGAGCATTATGACTATGTCCTCATCGATACACCTCCCCACCTGGGATTGGCTACTTACAATGCCCTCTACACGGCAGATTATTACCTGGTACCAGTCACGGCCGAATACTTCTCCTATGATGGGATCGATGCCCTGATCCGGAAAGCGAATGCGGTCACAGAGGATACAGGGCTTGAGTTTGCCGGGGTGGTGCTTACCCGCTACAATGAGAAAGAGCGCGGGAAGGCCCTGCAAGCTATTGCCAGTGCCATCAAGGAGGAGACGTACTACAAGACTTTTAAAACCTATATTCGGAAAAACGCGAAAATCGTAGAGGCTCAGATAGAACACCTGGACCTGTTTACCTATGCCCCGGAAAGCGCCGCCGCCGAAGACTATACTAATCTTGCACTTGAGTTAATGGATCGTTATGGCAGATAAGAAAGACTTCGCGGGGAAGCTCAAAAACAGGGAGATGCCCGCCGCCCCTTCCGAGAAGAAGCGCTACAACTACCGGGAAATCGGTTTGAACGGCCGCAAGAAAGCCCTTAACACATTTTCCATCGACCCCGAAATCGAAGACAAGCTTTTCAGGGACTCCTACTGGAACCGCAAGAAACGGTCTTCCCTCGTAAACGATATCCTCAAAGCGTATTATGAAGGCAAGGATTTTGAGGAAATCCCGCCCGAGGCTTACAAAACGAAATAGTCTTCATTCACAATAAATGTTATTTAAAATAATTAAATAACATTTATTACTTTATTCAGGCGGCACCTATTTGGTGCCGCTTTTTTTAGGTCCTTTTTTTGCATTGCCCCAATCAATGTCTCACTCATCATCCCAATTATTTATTGCAGTATTCATTTATTGGTTTATTTGTTAATTGTCATATTTTTCTATTCACTTATTGTTTTATTGGTTCATTACTATGGTTATTTTTTGTTTTATCTCTTTTTTATTTAATGAGGTTATTGCTTTATTGTTTTATTCGCCATAAAGCAGTATTGATGCAGGAAAAACCTGTCTTGGCACCGATATTTATCACTTCCTTATGGCAAGAATTTTGAATTTTTGCTTAATCCAAGATGCAACAAGGCTAAATGCTTCTCTCCAAATTCCTGCTCCCGGTTATGTATCAAGTCAAGAAGAGTTACTATTTGTCAAAACATCCTTGTAAACGTTGATACAGCCCTATGCGACAGACCAAACGTAAATATTTACAAAACGAGGCCACTTAGATGATGTAGCAGGGTCACACAGAATATGGAAGAGAGGGGGAGGCTTAGCCCTGAAGCACAGGTAGTCTCTTGCAAGTATTTCGAAATCCTGTTCAAGAAGAAATTAAGTGTGATTGAAGATATCTCGAACAGGATTTATTCACTTATTATAAATAAGTGATGTTTTTAACAAAGCAATAAATCAATTAAATAATAATGCAATAAGATTTATTGTTTAATTTATTTATTTTAAACAAAAGCGTATGCCTCATATTCAAATCATACACAACATATTGTCATTCTTTGTTTAAACCCAGAAGAGTACTTGTGTCACCCCTGCTAGTAGCAGGTGAACCAGACTTCTAGTGGTTCCCTCAACCTACTCTATGGCATTATTGATTTTTTAGAATAAAATTCTTGAACAACAAGTATAACCAGCCATACGATGATAGGGGAGGGGGGAGGTATAATTCTGTCTACTTTCAGCCATACCAATCTTCTACCTGAATACTAAATCCATGCATCATCCTTAGCCACCTGTAAATACTAAAGGAGTGCTGACCATTCTTAATTTAACTAAAGCAACTATCACGCATGAGCAGATTACCCTATGACGGACTTATCACGCAAACACCGTTCTTTTTCCTGATCAAAGCCGAGTTTACAAAACGAACAAGCCTTTTGCCGGCGCAGGTGATGCAGGTGGCTACAAGCATTGCTTTTCACAGCCTCACCAATGGCACGGATAACCAGGCTGGTATTCCATTCCCATCGGTGAATGCTGTCTACAAAATAAAACTCCTTGACATACCGGAACCCTTGTTTTTGTATGGGACTGAGATGCATGTCCTCAACTCGCACTTTCCCGATGGTATATCCAAGGAAATAACAGGCAAAACGTTTTTGGGAGCGGAGCAGGTGCTCTATATGGTTAGGTACCCTTTGCATTATAATTAAAGCAAAGGGTAACTTCTACAGGGTTCAATTCCACTTCTATGAAAGTTTTTCCGCTTGCCTTTAATTAAATGACCTGAAAAGAAGGATTTATCCGTTCCGAAACTTTAGCCATACGCGTCCTTCATTGTTCCTTACCTGATGCAGAAGTACCTAGGTAGATTTTTCACCCTCCTGTTCTTCGTCTGAAAGATCTGTAAATAGGTTAGCTTTCTTTTCAGTGTCTCTATCACTATCTAATGAGCGGTAATACGAAGAAGCCCTACTCATCTTTCTGTAAATCCTTTGGGTGCCTTCAGAGGAAGCGTGGAAATTCATTGAGTTTCCTCTGGAGATACCTAAACCTTCCGAAACGGCAAAGGCATCTTGGTTGGCGGCCAAAAACAAGAATTCCCATTTGTACACATCCCGCTGATGGGTAATCATCCCATTGATTTGTTCCCTTGTGAATTTTCTACTGGCATTTTCATGGCCATCCGTCAAAATAACAACCAGAACTTTGTTAGGCCTTTCGGAGTCAGGAAGGGCAGCTAAACGGGCACCAATATCCATTATAGTTTTACCCAATGCATCAAAAAGGGCGGTACTACCCCGGGGGACAAAGGTTTGGCTATTGAATAGGGGGACATCGGCTAAGGGCTTCCCACTATGCATCAATTCATACTCGTGATCAAACAACACCACGCTCATCACCGCCTCACCGGGTGTTTCTTGTTGTGTTTTAAGAAAAGTATTAAATCCGCCGATTGCGTCATCGGTGATACTTGCCATTGAACCGGAACGATCCAACACGCAAACAATTTCAGTTAGATCCTTCATAACATATATGTCTTATAGATAGTTAAGATTCAATTATCATGTTTATGAATAACGCAATAATAAGTGGTGAGTTAAGACAATTATAAAAGGGAGGGTTCTTTAACCCTCTATAAGTGTTCCTCAATAATGGATAGGGCTGCTTCTTTATGATAATTAAGGTATAAGAATTTATTAGGCTTTTCATCAAGTTTATCTTTGAATTACTTATCCATTGATTCATTTTAGAAAAGGTGAATCTTCTTCTTAATCAACATAAGATAGACTATCGGCTAAACATAAGAGTCATTATAAGCTAGGTGTGTCTTTGCTAAGTTTAAACACTCACCGCTATACAGTAGCTGTTTACTTCATGGTTCGTTCCAGAAGCCAAGCATTGCCTCAAGGAAGTTGCCGATCAGGGTCTGTGGGAAATTTAAGCGCATGCGGATACTGGCCGTTCACGAAACAGCTATATTGGAGGGAAAGTTGGAATGGAAAGCGAAAGAAACGGGGGATTTGAAGTAAGCTGTGGACTTCATCCGTATAGTCAATAACCCGAGCTTCTCCTAATGCACTGTGATTGGCATACATAGTAAGAAGACATAAATGGCGATTTTCGAGATAGACAAAGGAAAAGCAAGACGGGTACGGCTTAGTGAATTCAAACTTGAGAAGGACTTGCAGAGGTTAGTCGAAGGTAACCTGGAAACGTTTTTCAGTTGCCGGTTCATAGCCACGGAGTTCTCAACCGGGAATATTCATTCGGGCCGGATTGACACTCTGGCAATATCAGAGGATAATAACCCCGTGATAATCGAATATAAGAAAGTCGCGTCCTCTGATTTGATAAACCAAAGCCTTTATTACCTGCATTGGATCAAGGACCACAAAGGGGATTTCCAAGTTGCGGCGAATAAAGCTCTGGGCAAGGAAACCAACGTCGATTGGTCGGACATCAGGGTAATCTGCCTGGCTCCTGAGTATAAGAAATACGACTTGCACGCAGTCCAGGTAATGGGTGCGAACATCGAGCTTTGGCAATACAAGACCTACGAGAACGGGATACTCAATATTGAGGAGGTCTACAAAAGGACAAGCCCAGCCCCCAATAGGGACGCGGAAGAGGCAGGCGAAAAGAACCCGGTGATGGTGGAGGCAGGGAAAAAAGCCGCTCTGACAAGGAAAACGGCTACTCACACCTTAGAGCAACACTATGCGGACCTTGAGGGTGAGGTTCTGGAGCTGTTCAATTTGATCCGTGACTACATAGTGGCACTCGACAGTTCGATAGAGGAGGCGCCCAAGAAGAACTATATCGCCTACAAGACCAGCCAGAACTTTACCTGTCTGCAGACCTACCGGAAGAAGCTGACCCTGTACCTTAAACTAAACCCTGAAGAGGTTGACCCAGTGCCGAGACAGGGACGTGATGTAAGGGGAATAGGGCACTTCGGCACAGGCGATTTCGAACTGACGATAAAGAGTATAGAGGATTTCGAAGAAACCAAATATCTGATCAACGAGGCATATAAAAACATAGGCGGATAAAGCCACCGCATGCCCATAGCGCACAGGGCTTTTATCCGGTAGGTTGATAAACTTTGTTTCTGGATTAAAGGTAAACTTGTTCCCCTCGGATAGGATAGCGCCAATATGCCTGCCAAAGGCCCAATGTGCAGACCTTTGTAAGTGTGATATAGACCGTTAAATAATGATTCAATCGCCAGGGGAAGTTAAACGCGCAATATCCAAATGCTATGGTTCAATCATAGGAGAATGCAGGCTTATCCTTGCCTCTGAACTACATTACCAGGCAATGGTTTACCACCACCTCAGGCAAACGGGGGAGATACCCTACAATCAGCTTGGGATGAACGTGAAGACAACTGTGATGGATGTCCAGACAGATTTCTTCAGCCAAAGGATTCTCCTGAAGAACCCAAACTACCAAACCGGCGGAATTGAGATCATACCCGATATCACCTTCTTCACCGAAGCCATAGACCATGACTGGAGAAGGAGGAACTTCGCAAACACCCTTAGGGAGACGATCTATGCGCTCGAGATCAAGGCATCCGAAAGGCACAAAGGCAGGTTGGGGCAGAAGGAGATCCTGACCGATATCCAGAAACTGGTTGCCCAGAGGGAGGAGACCCACCGCATCCACGGGAGAAGGATAGGGGTGGGGATGTTCATCATCGATGTAGCCCCTGACAGGCAGGAGAGAATGCAGGGGTTGACCCTGGATTACATCACCGGCATCTCCAGGGCGAATGGGGTTGACCTTTGGTACTTCAACCAGGAAACCACGGTGGAAGAACTGGCGGGCTAGGCGGATAATAGTTCATTGTCTGCGGGACTATGCTTTGCCGTTCATTATTATTTCTTTCAGTTCTTCCATTTTAAGCCATGGCCTTCTCTTATGGATCATCCTATGGCAGTTAGAGCAAAGTAATGCAATATCTTCAGGCCTTGTTTTATGGTCAGGTTTCATTTCACTTACAGGGATTATATGATGCCCTTCAATAAAATCTTGCCCAATCTCGCCGTAAGTTTTTTCAAAATCAAATTCACAGGCTTGGCAGATCAGCTTACCATGTTTTCTCTTGAAATATTCTTTCGCAGCTTGGATAACTTTGGGGTTTCTTTCTCTTGCCTTATGCTTACGCTCTACGATTCTTCCTTCAGGAAACTCACCCGTTTGCTCTGGATCATCCGAAAAGTCATCAGTAAGGTTTAACGTCCAAAATTTTCTTTCCGCACCAAACGAACCGCTTTTATTAGGCTCGATTCCAAGGTTTATACAATAAGTTAGATATAGATTCTCTAGTTCTGCATTCGGCAATGGATTAGCGCCAAGTATTTTACTTATTGCCCTGTTGGTTTCCCCGCCGTGCACATATGATTGCTTATGACTTTCAATCACATTGTTTCTGTAACCTAGAAACCTGCTTGGGGCAAAACGTATCTCTTTTTCAACTGTATAAGCAATGAAACAGGTGCCACGTTTGATAAGGCTAAGTGCTTCTTCATTTTCATATTCCTCGCCTTCGGTCAAGTAAAATTCGACAGTTTCGATATTGTCAATCAGCTCGTACAGATTTTCTATCAGTTCCATATTCCAGATTTAACATAACTGTCTTTTACCCGCGCAATGGTGGAAAGACGGATTTCGAGCTGACAATGTAGATAGATTTTAACCCTATTCAAGTTGTACCTGCCAAGGCAGAGGCAGCTTTTGCGTGAATATAGTGCTATGGGCAGTTTTTCTAATGAATTATCCCAACCATTTTGTGACGCGCTAGCGGATCTGCATTGATTTTTCTCCAATCCCAGCCTATCGGCATGGTTGCTCTGTATTCTTTAAGTAAAAGATCTTGATCTCTTGTCAATCCCCTTTGACCAGCTTGTTCATAAATATCCAATAGTTGATCAAGTTCTTCTAAATCTCCTTTTAAAACCATTTTGAATAATTCTGAAACAATAAATTTTGCAGGAATGGTATGTTCCCATACATCCTTTTTTGGTCCAATTCGTGGTGCAATCTTTCGAATTATTTGACCTTGGTTCACAGCAAGCTTTTTAAGTAATATTTTAACAAAATCCTTGTCTTCGCATTGGATAAAAAACAGGAGGATTTCTCGTAGATATTGGCGTGGTTTGATTCTACCTTTGATTCTTTTAGGTCTATCTTTGTAGAAAGGCATGTCTGTTTGAATTGCCAAATCACACTTTATTCTATAGGCGACCTCCGGTTTCGCATTTTCCAATAAAGTACATAGCCTTCGCTTAAATTCTGCAACCTCTTCGCTTTCTCTTTTTTGTAACCTTTTAAGGCTTGTGATACTTTGAGCTTCCATCTATGGTTAATATAAATTGCCCTAAACTACTGTCTGTATGTGATAACTCTGTTTATTGTCTCTATATACAGAGTCAAACATCCGTTTACCCAACCAACGTAGGTGGATGAATAGAACTAACCTATCTAATTTAATATATTGTTCGATAACTACTTCATTGGAGGAATGGATTTAACTTCAAAATAAACCCTGCTTCAAATATCACGTTTGCGGCTTGTTTGCCTAGGTTCTGTCGCTTACTTTCGCTTCACATCTAGCAAATGTCAGAATTGAAGCATTCCATCTATTACATCACCTACAGGAGAGTCTCTCTGGTGGGCCCTATATAGCATTACCGTGGAAAATAAAGGCACCTGAAGGTTGATTGATTGCATAACAGGGCATGAACCCTATATCTCGGAAACCAGGAAGCCTGTTTTTAACACACTTGTCTTCAGGCATTCTCGGCAAAGCCTCCGAGGAAAGAAAAGTGTGCGGCCTGGATCCTAGGAGAGCCCCCAAGGCGGACACAAGGAGATAGTGAATTGGGCTTGCAGCTAAAGGCCACAAGCCTCTAAATCCCTGAAACGTGGAATATAGGGCACCCAGTAGAAACTGGCGTTATTGACCCCATCTGTTGCCTACCACCGTTTCCTGTCAGGGCTGTGCCTCAGCAGGTCTTCCCTGAGGATAACCAAGGCACGGAGCCAGAACAGCAATACCAGAAAGAGGAAGATACTGACCTCAACCCAACCATGGCCAAAGAACAGGTGGTAAAGCGCATAGAGCCAAGAGACCCGGTAGAAGCCTTCGTTCGCCTGGAATGCTATCATCCAATAGACACTCCCTTGACCGTGCACGGTATCCCCGCCGGAATCCGGCTGAGACCCAATAAAGCCATCCCGTAACTGAATCCAGCTGCCGGCCAGCAGGCTTACCAAGATCATTCTGATGTCCTTGGAACTATTTATTTCACCATCCCAACCAGAGGTGTAATCTTTTTCCCAAAGTTTGAACGGGAGCCAGGCTGCAATCTGCACCATGTTATCAACCCCGTGCACAATTACCCCGATCAGGTAAACCAGAGGCACAAGCAGCAGCACGGCGGAAGAGATCTCTTTCGATGCTTGCATCACAAGGCTGAGGAACTTGGAGCCATCGGTGTCCCCGAGGGAATCCATGGGGAAAACCAACTGGGTAGAAGCTAGGCATGCCAGAAAATAGAAGCCTACCAGGAAATAGGAGAAGATGTCCCGCAGTGTAATCTTTGACTCCATTCTCGTATATGGGTTAGTGAAAGCGCGCTTCCATGTACCACAGAAAGAAGGCAGCACCCCCAAGCTTATTACGGGCATCGCTACTACAATTAACTGCGGTTTATGAAAGATAGCACTTTCCTTGATCAATACAAGTGACTTTGCCTATCTTGGTATGCTTCCCATCAACCGTTGCGGCAACCATATCCATCTTTATGGGGCAGTTCTAATACGGCATCTGTCAAAATTATTATCTAAACCCATGTGCGGACGTTACTCAGTTATCCCGAAGAAAAAGCAGGTAGCAACTGGACAGAAAGGCTCCGTCGCGGAGGTGCTGGCCAAGTACCAGGAAGAGGCCCGCTACAATGCCGCCCCCTCTCAGCTTCTGCCGGTCATCACCAACCAGGAACCAGACAAAGTGCAGCACTTTTCTTGGGGGCTGCTCCTCAGTTGGTCCAAGGAAAAGGAGCACGGGCTCAGGCCCATCAACGCCCGCACAGAGACCATCTTGGAGAAGCCCAGTTTCAGGACGCTCATCGGGAGCAAGCGGTGCCTCATCCCGGCCGACAGCTTCTACGAGTGGAAGCGCGTGGGTAAGACCAAGACCCCTTACCGCATACTGCTGAAGGATGAGCAGATGTTCACGTTCGCCGGCCTCTGGGACGAGTGGGTGGACCACAGTACGGGTGAGGTGCTGCACACTTTCACCGTCATCACCACGGAGCCCAATGAGCTCATGGCGGGCATCCACAACCGCATGCCGGCCATCCTGCACCCTGAGGAAGAACTGATTTGGCTCTCAAACACCGATGACGTGAAACTGCTTACCGAATTGCTTAGGCCCTACCCGGCCGAGAAGATGAAGGCCTATCCGGTCTCAACATTGGTAAACTCGCCTAGGAACGAAGGGCCGGAGATTTTGCAGCCGGTGGCGCAACAGGGAGGCTTGTTTCAGTAGCCATAACAATCAAAGCTGCGCTCGGACTGAAGGTTACTGCCCCTGGAAACGCCTTGCAACCTGGCCGTTGTCCACCCGTGACTCCAGCACCTGCTGCACCTTAGCTGGCAATGCCGAGAGCAGGTCATAGCCGGTGGCCTGCTCGATGGCGTCCACCGTGGTGCGGTAGGAGCCCCAATCGGACCTGACCGTGTTGCTGTTGGGCGTGTCCACTGCGATTACCCTTGTCGAGGAGGTGATGCGCCCCAAGTCGCCATCCCCCTGGGGAAGAACCACCAGCACCTTCCAGATGCGGTTGGGAACGGTGATCCTGCCGTTGTCGATGGCCTTCGCCGAGCCGTTGCCCCCCGAGCCTCCCTCGCCGTAGTTGCCCATGACCACGTACACCTCCATGCCGTCCTGCACCAGGTCGCGGGTGTAGTCCTCCAGGTTCGCCCATGTCTCCTGGTTGTTCCTGGGGGCCTGCGGGATGATGTTGGTCATCAGAAAAGTGGCCGAGTTGTCCACCGCGGTCTTGGTGCGGTCCGCCGACGGGACATTGTGCCCCCGGTCGAAGCCGCTGCCGGAGTAGCTGGAGGTGGTAACCCGGTACCAGCCCTGGGGCAGCATGGCGTCCGCCCGGAAGTCATCCTGGCGGGGTGCCGAGCCGAGCCAACCCTGGTCTACGTGCCAACTCACCCAATTGGGTGTGGCCCTTTCCCTGCTGTAGGAAAGCGCGTACTGGGGGCGCATGATAAGGTAGTTGTCCTCGTTCCCTATATCAGTTGTGGCTCCGCTGGGATTGCCCAATAGCAATTGCACATCTGCCAGGGAAAGCGATTTGCTGGGGACCAGCTCCGTTTCCTTGCAGCCGAAAACGAACAGGGAGAGAAACAGAAATGTAAGGAATGGGTACCTGTGGAGTAAGTGTCTATGCATCGGAATGGATTTGGGCTCTATTCCCAAAACGATGGGTAAGACCTATTGTTATACCTTTTGGCGCATACATTTCTCACCGAGCCTTTATCAAATCATCTAACCGGGTGGTGTAACAGGGGGAAACATTGCCGCTCTGCATCTGCCACTTGCCCTCCGTGCCCTGCACCCCGTACTTGACGGAGCCGTACCCGAACTTTCCCCTGAGTGAGTCCAGTGCCTGCATCAGCCCGCTGTCCCGCTCCCGGGTACCGGCGGAGAAGATACTCTCCTGCACCTGGTTGCTGGGGCAGATTCCCGATACGATGATGCCCGTCTTCTTATACCGGTAGCCTTTCCGGAAGATAGCCCTAAGAGCATCTAAGGCCAAAGGCATAAGCACCAGTTCGCTGCTGCTGGGGCTGTCCAGCCTGACGGTGCGGCTGTTGAAGTAGACCTGCCCTGGCGCGGCGAATCGGCTGGTCTCCAGGAAGACGGTGAAGGCGGCGGCGCAGGACTTCTGCTTCCTCAGTTTGGTGGTGCACCTCACCGCATGCGTGGCCAGCGCCTCCTCAATGTCAGTAAGGTCCGTGAGCGGCTGCCCGAAGGACCTGGAGGTACAAATATTCTGCTTAGAAGCAGGTATCATCTCAAGGTCAATGCAGGGTTCGCCCCTTAACTCTTTCACTGTCCTGAGACCCACGATGGTCAGGTGTCTCTTCACAAAGCTGTCGGTCTTCTGCGTGAGGTCATAGGCGGTATTTACCCCGAACGTTGCCAGTTTCTTGGCATAGCGGCTGCCCACGCCCCACACATCCCCGATCTGGGTTGCCTTCAGTGCCGCCTCTATGTGGGTAGGGTCGGTGAGCACCAGCACCCCGTTGGCCTTCTTCGATTTCTTAGCCAGACGGTTAGCCAGCTTGGCGAGCGTCTTGGTGGCAGCTACTCCAACTGCCACAGGAATACCAGTTGCACGGGGCACCCTTTCCCAAATGCCCCTCGCATGCCGCTCGATGTCCACGTGCAGGAAGTTGCCTAGGTCCAGAAAGGACTCATCGATGCTGTAGACTTCCACATTGGGCGAGTACTCAGACAGCACGTTCACCACGCGGCGGCTCATGTCGCCGTATAGCTCGTAGTTGGAACTGAACACGTGCACCCCGTCTTTTTCAAGCAGGTCCTTTATCTCAAAAAGAGGCGTACCCATCTTGATGCCCAAAGCCTTAGCCTCATTGCTCCTGGCGATGACGCACCCGTCGTTATTGGAGAGAACCACCATCGGCTTGCCGTTCAGTTCGGGCCGGAAGAGGCGCTCGCAGGAGGCGTAGAAGTTGTTGCAGTCCACCAACGCGAATAAGCTGGTCATAGGCCTAGAACTTGCGGTGAATGCCCACGACCACGCCCCAAATTATGCCGCCCTCAGGCGAGTCTATCTTCAAAGGTTTGTACTTGGGGTTCTCCGAAACGAGGTAGGCAGCCTCCTTCTTTATCTCCAGCCGCTTGATGGTGTAGCCTCCTTCCACGAAGGCCAGCACCACCATGCCGCTTGTGGCTCTTATCTCCCGGTTCACGATGGCCAGGTCACCCGGCATGATGTGCGCCCCTATCATGGAGTCACCCTCCACCTTCACCAGGAACGTGCTGGCGGGATGGTTGGAGGCGTAGGTGTTCAGGTCAATGGGCTCGGCCGAATAGTCCGTGGCGGGGCTGGGGAAACCGGCCTGCACCGTAGTAGTGAATAAGGGGAGGGATTTGCCCTGGTCGATGATGACGAGGAACCGCTGTTCCTCAAGGGGGTGTAGTGGGATTATCGCTGCTTCCATTCTGCCTCTGCTGTTTTGTCGCATTTTACGACCAATATTAGTAAAACAGATATAAAAAACTAAAATGTTTAGCAAAAAAAAAGAGTTGCATATAAAAAAGGCCCCCGAGTTCGGGGGCCTTTTGATAAGAATGTCAGTTGTATAAGGAACTAGCGCTTAGTTTCTTTTCACGATTTTAACCACCGAAGCCTTTGTGCCCTGCGTCACATGCAGGATGTAGAGTCCGGCAGGGGCATTCACCAAGTAATCCAAGGAAACCGTGTTAACACCTGCCTTGCCCTGGATTGTTTCCGAGGAGAGCATTTTGCCGCTTCCGTCGAACAGCTGCAGGGTGAGGGCACCTTCCTTCTCCAGCTGATACTGTAGGTTTAGTTTCTCCCCGGCGCTTACCGGGTTGGGGTACACCGACGCGGCGGCAAGGCTCAGGCTACCCTCGGACAAAAGCTTGGCTGCTGCCACCTTCGTGTTGCCGATTTCCTTTATCTCCGCGGATACCGTCTGGGAATACCCGGAGGCCCCGTTGCCGGCCACTTGACGCAGGCGGTAGTAGCCCGTGCCAATCAAAGGCTGCTCGTCCCGGAAACCGTAGCCTTTCGGCTTGGCGGTCCCAGCCGGCACCTGTCCTATCTTGGCGAACTCCACGCCGTCGGCGCTGCGCTCCACCTCGAAACGGACGAAGTCAATTCCGGAGGCCATGTCCCATTCCAGCTTCACGCTCCTGCCGGTCGGCTTGGCGGTAAAGGAAGACAGAGTTACCTTGAGAGGGAGGCCGCCGTTCACCGCGTTATAGGAGATTCCCACCCGCAGGCCGTCGAAAATCAGGGCTGGGAAGTTGGTGCCCTGGCGCAGGGCCACCGTTCCGATGTCGGTAGGAGAGGAGCCAAACTCGTCCACCTTGGCACTGGCTTCGGTAGGCTCCGTCCGCACGGCTGGGTTCACGTAAAGCCTGGTGGTATTCCCGTTTTCGTCGAAGTCGTAGCGCACCACCAGAAGGTAGGTAGTGTTGAGGCTGTACTCCTGGGTGGTGTAGGTACCGGTGCCCGTGCTTCCGCTCACTCCGAACTGAATGGTGCCGCTAGGGGTGGAGCGCACGAACAAGCGGGCCTTGAAGTTTGAGCCCATGCTCTCCGGCCCCAAGTGGAAGAAGTACTCCCCAGAAGCCTTGGCCGAGGCCACGTTCACCAGGAAGGAAACGTACACCGGCGCACCGGCCTCCATGCGCTCGAAGGAGCGGCTCACATCCTGACCGTTGGCGGCCAGACGGGCGGCCTTCCCTTCCACAGCCTCGTAGTCAGGGTAGGTGAGACCCTCGGACGTGACAGTAACGGGGGCTGTGGTGCCGCCGCTGTGTGCGTTCCAACCGTTGTCCGTCAGCGCGGTCCCGGCCACGTAAGGGAAATTCTCCTCCAGGACGAGCCCGTTCACCAGCGGCACCGTTTTCCGGCTGCCTCTGCCAATTGTGGTGGTTAGATAATTCTCGGCCCCGAGGGTCTCGTTGTCGTTGTACTCGAATACCGCGAAATGGTAGATAGTGCCGCTGCGCAGCCCGGTGAGGTCCACCTCGGTACCGGTGCCGTTGAACACGACGAAGTTGCCTGTTCCCAGCTGCTGTCCCTTCCGGAAGACGGAGTTTGCCTTGTAGGCGAGCGCATCCTCGGGCAGGGCATCCACCGGCTCCGCCTCACGGGCGAGCACCAGGCGCTTGGCCCCGTTCCCCCCGGAAAGGGCAAGGCGCAGGCTGTTCTTGGCTACCTGGCTGAAGGCGAGGGTGGACGGAGTAGTAGGCTCCGCGGCCAGCGGGATGGTCTGGGTCGTGAAAGTGAACTGCTCGCCGTAGACAGTCCCGGCCGCGTTCGTGGCGTAGGCGCGCACGAAATAGGCGGTCCGATGGGTCAGGTTGGCCAGAGTAGCCGTGAAGGAGGCAGTGGTGCCTGCATCCACGGTCTTGCTGTTGGAAAGCGTCGGATTGGCCGAAGTGGACCATACCAGTCCCTGAGCCGTTACCGGGCTGCCGCCGTCATCGGTCACCGTGCCGCCGGAGACGGCAGAGCCGGTGGCGATTTCGGTCACCTCCATGGTTGAGATAGAGGGCGGGTAGATGGCCACTGCGGCCGTGCCAGACACCTCCACGCTCTGGGTCGCGGTTCCGCCCCCAGAGACAGTGATGGCGGAACTGTAGGCCTGCGCTCCGGTAGGGGCGAACCTAACCTCAATGACAGTGGGGGAAAGGGTGCCGTCCTTAGGAGAAAGGTTAATGGCGCAGCAGGCAAAAGGGGTGTTTCCCACCCGGATCTCGAAGCCCGCCGCCGGGGTGATAGTCACGTCGCTGGAAAGGGCAGTACCCTCAAGGGTGAAAGATTTTGCCGGTGAGGCGGCGCCCGCCTCCAGAGTACCGAATCCATCGAGGGAGGCGGAAGAGAGAAGCACCGAGGGAACGACCGGTGAGATGACGTTCACCTTCACCGGCGCGCTCACGCCCTCTACATCACCGCAAGAAGAGATGGCACGGGCCACCACGTAGTACGTGCCGGCACCCGGGAAGCTGGAGCCCAGGGGCTGGAAAGAATCGGAGGTGGCACCCCTGAACTCAGAGGTGAAAGGCCCAGCCTCGGAAGTGCCGTAGAGCCACTGGAACGAGGAGGCCACCGAGGAAGAGGCGGTGATTGCATCCCCCGTCCCGCTCACCAGGAAACTCTGCTCCGCCGCGGGAGAAAGGGTCACCGGGTTGGACGTCGGGGCCAGGGTCACGGAAAGGGGTGCGGAGGCCTGTCCTACCGTGGCAGGTCCGGAGTTCACCACCCGTACCCTGTACCCGGTCGCGCTAGGGGTGCCGGCCGGGATGCTCGCGGTGATGGGCGAGGTACCGGAACCGGTCCCGATCAGGTTGGCAGTGAGGTCGGAAGAAAACGCCCCACTAGGGTTAGACAACTGCACGGCCCAGTTGTCGGTGAAATCACCGGAGGCGGTATAGGCCACGGTGAAGGGTTCGCCAGGGGCGGAAGTAGTCACGCAGAAAGAGGAGTTGGACACGGTCGCGGCACCAATGGTGGGGCGACCGTCGGCGGTGGCGGTAACCACTAGGTTGTCCAGGCTAATCTTTGGCCGGCTGCCGGTAGTTCCGATGGCAGAGGTCACGATGAAGAACCGCAGCTTGGCGTCGGCCTTGCCGCTAAGGGCTTCCGGAAGCGCAATATCCAGCAGTTTTCCTGAGGTCAGCACGTTGTTGGTGACTACCACGCTGGTGCCAAGCACCTCCACGAAGGAGTTGTTCTCTCCTACGTTCGCCTGCACCGAGAAGGTGGCACCGCGGTTACCTGTGGAGTTGTTCACAGACGCCCAATCCAGACTCAGGGTACCGGCCGTAGAGCCGGAGAAGTCCAGGTTGATGTCGAAGGCAGAGGCATTTTGGCCGTTTGTGGCTCCGGTAGCCAACAGGACAATAGCATTAGCAGGGTTTGGCACCGCACTAGTGGAGAATACTCTCTGCACCCCTCCCCCGGATCCGGTCGCGAACACATTGTTCGTGTTGGGAAGAACCGGGTCTGGGTAAGCCTTACTGAAGCGGGTGGCGCCGGTGCCGGAGGCGAAATCCGCCCCCCAGGTGCCGACGGCGTCGAAATTCTCGGTGAAGGTCCCCTCGGAGAGCTTGTGGGGAAGGGTCTGGGCCTGCGCCAGCCCTGCCGTAAAGGCAAGCAGCAGCAGAGCAAGGGCCTGGAGGGCACCCTTACTGGAACTATATAAATGTCTCATCTAAATGTCTTGGCTATATCTGTTTGGGATTCTCTTCTAGTTGGTGGGTCCGTTGTCGACCTTTGACTCAATGGCGGCCTGCACGGCCTCCGGAAGGTTGGAGAGCAGGTCCAGCCCCGTGGCAGCCTCGATGGCGTCCACGCTCGTGCGGTAGGAACCCCAGGAACCGATGGAATGGGTATTGGGGGTGTCCACGGCGATGATGCGGGTGGTGGCATCCACGCGGGAAACGTCGCTGTCACCCACCGGCAGCACGACAATGACCTTCCACACCCGGTTGGGCACGGTGATGCGACCGTTGTCGATGGTATTGGTGGTGCCTCCCAGGCTGCCGGTGCCGCCCACGCCGTAGCTGCCCATGATGATATAGACCTCGTTGCCCGGCAGGAAGGTGCGGCCGTAGTTCTCCAGGTCCGCCCAAGGTCCCTGGTTGTTGCCGGGTGCCTGCGGGATCATGTTGGTCATCAGGAAGGTCGCCGAGTTGTTCTCGATAGAGGAGGTGCGGTCGGCGGAGGGGCAGTTGTGGCCCCGGTCGAAACCGCTGCCTTGGTAGCTCACCTCGCTCACCTGGTACCAGCCGGCCGGAAGTGTAGGGTCGGCGCGGAAATCATCCTGGCGATCGATGCCGCCCCTGTCGGAAGCGTCCAGGTGCCAGCTCACCCAGTTGGGCGTGCCGCGGTCGCGGCTATAGGAGAGGGAGAACTGGGGCTTGCGCATGAGGTAATTGCCAGGCATGCCCACGTCGCTCGTCGCGTTGCTGGGGTTACCCAGTGCCAGGTGGTCATTGTCGGGATAGGCGGTGTCGTCCACCGTACCGAAAGGGGTCACAGCGAAATCGTCGATGTTCAGGCGGGCACTGCCGCCGGACACCTTGCGGACCTCGAAGCGCACGCGGCCTGGGATGTTCAGGGTGAAGGAGGTTGCCTGCAGGGGACCGGCAGAGGTAATCACGGTGTTCCCGACTTTCGTCCACTTGTTGCAGGCGCAGGCGTCGGACATGGCCCACAGCTCAAAGGCACTGCTGCCATCGGTACCGAAGGCGCCGTGGCGAACGGTCACCGTGCCCGCGCCGGTGGGCAGGTAGAACTCCATGGAGAGCTTGCCCTTCCGCTGGAGTCGCACGGACTGCTGCCCACTCTTTATGTCCTGGTCCGTGGTGCCCAGCAGGGCGTCCTCCAGAAGCCAGGAGCCGCTGGCCAGGGGCACGGAGGCGGAGGTGTAGTCGGATTTGGAGCCTGTCTCGAAGGTCTCCGGGAAACTGCCGGCCTGCGCAAAGGAACGGCCGGGGAGAAGGCCCAAAATAAAGAGGGCCGTGAGCAGCAGCAGGTGCCTGCCGCCGGGTCTGGAAAGGTGTTGCATCGGAGCGTTAAGGTGTGGATTGCGTGGGGAACAGGGATCACAGGTATATGATTCCCCTTCCCGGCGCAAAAGTACCATACTATTAACGATTTAATACAATGGTAACATAGATAATAGATTAAGCTTTTGTTACCGATGGGATTAGATCTCCACAAAGAGGGACTAAAAGCTCAACGGGCTACTTCTATAGTTGGACTAATAAACTTGCAATCTTCTTGAAGTTTACGTAAGATACTGTTTTACAAGTAATTTCAGTGACCTTTTCCAAAGGAGTTATATGTTTTAGCCGACTGGGTGGGTTACGCAACTGATTCTGAATCAGAGTAAATATGGATTAAGGATGGTAGAAGAGAAATCGGAGTACTGGTACGACATCTATGGACTGTCCGAAAACAGGGATGTCCCCACCATCGAAGCGTTCCTGGCCCATTTTGCCGACCGCAGGAAGATAGATCGCCTCAAGTCGAAGAATTATGTTCTGATACCCCACATCCCCTCGGCTGAGAAGCACAGGCGATTCGAGAAAAGTTACAGACAATTCGAGAAAAGCTTTCATCCCTTTGGTAGAGGGTACCTACCGCCCCAAAGGGATGAAAGCTTGGACTCGATACCGGATCTGGAATTCACGGAATTCAACACGGTGACGGAGGCCGTCCAGTTGGGCAGTTCCTCTATCGAGGGCTCTTTCACCCTTTACTTCCGCAACTATGTCCGGAAAGACCTTGCCTGTGTCATGGTGCACTTCACCACGGACGGCAAAGTGATCCTGGGAGTCTCCGTTGGGAAAATAGACGGATCGGGCCAGGACAACCTGCCTTTTGCGCAGAGAATCAAGGCTGAGTTGGAAGAGCTGGTTCCCCTCAAGTCGTCCGTCGTTTGCTTTGAGCAGCCTCCCCTTGACACTGAGGAGGAGTTCCAGGTGGCTAAGGCGTACATTGAGTCCACAGGGGAAGGTGGAGAGAGCAACCTCAAAAAAGGGGCCTATTCCTGGTATTCCCAAGCGGAAAGGGGTTATTACCACCGCGACAAGGAAGCCAGTCACAGGAGGGTCCGGGACATCCGGTTCGAACCGAACCTATCAGACTATTTCACGCTCAGCGACAGCCAAGGCCGTTTGGCCAATTTCATCACCTTCCATGGGGAGCGTAAGCGGGACAAGGTAAGGTTTCCGGAGGCATTCGATGCCGTACAGCTCCCGAACCTTCAGAACCTGCTCCTCCAAGCCATTTCCCCGTTGGGCGGGGACTTCTCGCCCGCCAACGTCCATCGGGTCTCCATTCCCCCGGGCACCAGGACCGAACGTGTCTGGATGGGCCACCGTGACATGGTTTCGGACTTCACAACCTACGAAGGGGTGAGGGCCATGGAGCTCACAATAGAAGATACCTTCCGCCTTGACAAAGCGGAGGATGTGAGAAGGCTGGCGGAGGAGGGTTTTTTCATGATGGGAGGGGGCTTTTTCACTGGCTCTGCCGTTGAGGCCTACGAAGGATGGCTGGTAAGGACCGGGTCGGCACATACTTACCTGGACTTGCTGCTAGAGGGGCAGCCACTGCTGAAGGTGAAACCCAGGACGCTGCTGTTTACGGTGGGGATCCAGGATTGGCAGCGATTCCTAGGCTACCTTGAGCTTTTCAAGATGGGAGACGAGGACAGAAAGGAGGTACTCCTCCAGATGTGCGGGGGCGGGATACGGGAGTCAAGGAAAGTGATGGACTCAAAGGAGGTGCTCCGTGAGATGAGCGGGCACTGGAGGTGGCGGGTCAGCCTGGTGGAGGATATCCTCCAAACGGTAGAGCTGACCGCCGCTGACTATAACACATTGCTGGACCTGGCAGCGCAGCATTATCTATTTGACATCTACGAACTGCTGCATAAAAGAAGCACACCCCGAGTCCCTCTATTTCATCTTACAAGTAGATTAAAGAATGCCTACCTTCAGTCCAATGACGCCAGGTACCTGCCCCAGGCAAATAAATTCGTGGATCTATACCTTCGGGAGATCGAAAGGCAGCATGGCACCTTCGGGGATTTTCCCTTTATCATGACCCTCGCCGCAAAGGAGGACGCGAAGGCACACGACCTGCTGGTGGCGGTAGTAGGGCTACTGCCCCCGAAAAGCTGGGAAAGCCAAAAGCTGATGAACATCGCCCTGGCCACCGAGAACGAATACCTTCTCGGGAAGATGAACGAAAAAGGCTTTGACATGGATAGCCACAGGATAAGGGAAGCGGGATGGGTAAAGGACAACAACCTGGATAAAGCAGACCTCCTTTATGAAGCGGTCAGGCAGGGAAATTATCTCAGAGTAGAATATCTGATTCCAGCATCTGGCCAGATGTCAGCGCTGCAGGAAGCCTGCAAACTTGGTTTGCTTGGGATAGTGAGGCTCCTGGTGGAAAAGGGGAAGGCAGATCTAGGGCCATTTAGTACCCGCTATTGCATACAGTACGCGAACGCAGGAGGGTTTAACCGACTGCGAGAGTACCTGGTAAGCAAAGGCGTCATTGATCTTTAGCGCGAAGTGGATGCAGTATCTCGATGGCTCCGGGGCAGCACCCGGTGTTGAATGCAGCCGTTTGGCGTTTGGGGATGATAGGAAATACGGGAAAACAAGAATTAAAGAGCTGATTTAACGCATGGGCAGGGCACTCTCCTCCCATCGCAAAGTTGCTTTTGATTGGTTTCAGACAGGTAGTGCAGCAGAAGTAAATGGAAACCTGAAAATCAGGTCTCCACAGAAAGCGTCTTGAAGCCAACTAAATGGTTCTCCGGAGTCCAACCCAGCAGAAAGACTTCCACCCGGCGCTCGCCTATGCGATATGCCTTGACATCTGACAATCGGTGCATCAGGAGATCCTGCAAAGCCTGGAACCGCTGGGTTTCCGCCTGCCGCGCGGGGCTTGCGCCCTCCCGCACCTTGGTCATGTTCCTCAGGAAATAGGCCAGTTCCTGCACTTCCACCGAAGTCCCGGAAGGCTGGTCCAGCACCTGCAGCAGTCGCCCGGTACTGAAAGTTGCTTTATCCTGTTGGCCTAGGTCTATGGGTTCGAGAGGGGCATCCGTCTCGCTTATGAAGAGAAGCCCTCGTGCGGCATTCTCCAGTTCCGTTTGGAATTGATTCATAGTTATTCTTTAAAGCAGGGCATACGCCGATTCAATTGTCGCGTTTTACTTAAGAAGCATTGAAGGAAAGATACTTCATCAATGAACGTAGTAGAGCATTACAGCCAATAACCATTACCATGTTCAGCAGACCGAGAAATCGTACGCATCTCTTTCCTTGCAAAGGTGCCCTATCAAGGACAGCAGACTCACAGCAGGACTCCTATCCAATCTCATTTATTAATATCTGAGTGGATTACGAAAGCCTGACATATGCTGTGCTTTCCAATCCGTTCTACCAGTCCAGTCAAATTGTATGGAATGTACATTCCGGAATAGAGGTCATCAGAATCACTTATTGGGAGTAGCACTGTTTAGCAATCGAAAATGTGGTTCTTAAAACGAGGTTTTTGGATTGCCATCCTATGGCGTTCCTTTTAACCTGGAGTCGAAAAACTTCGGCTTGACCTCAATCACCCTTAACTTGGAACGGTCCGGATGGCTGGGGTTGATCAGGTAGTTGAACTCAGTATCAGAATGGGCGGAGGGCACCTTCATTACCAAGGATTGGTTCTCTTTAACCCACCGGTCACCGATTTCGGCTAGTTCCTTGGGGGCAGGGTGAGTATTCCAGTTACTGGGAAGGCTGGCCACATCTATGGCTTTGATTTCCACCTCATCCGGAATTTCCAGTACTAGCAAAGCCATACCGGTAGGAGGGACGGGACTGTTGGCCAGGGTCTCTACCATAGCCAAGGATTGGGTACCTGCGGTATAGAGAATACATGTTCCCTGGTTGTGCCACCTGCCAGAGCTGTACAGCCCTCCTGTCCCTGCCAGGTCACGGATATGTTTTTCCTTGCTTATCCTGTAGACTATCATGCTTAGGAGTAGATCCCGTGTTCGATACGGTTCAGTAACTGCAGTATCTCATCCCTTCCGATGGCTGAACCCATCCATTTGATTGGCTCTACCCCCCCGATGGATGGATTCTTCGTTCTCAGCCACTTATTGAACTCCGCTTCCTCCCCGAAGACGTCAATTCCCCTGGCGATCACGCTCGAGATCTCATAGAGTTTTTCCGCCCCCTCTTTGTCCAGTTTTTTGTTGGAGCGGCGCTGGCGCTGCAGCGTGCTGGCCGATATGCCCAGAAAGTCACTGATAAGCTCGTTCGAGACACCGATCCTGTCCTGCACGGCCTTTACTGCGGCAACGGCGATGCCGCCCCTTCCTGTGATGGATATGAGGTCCGCGGTGTTGTGCACCTCTATGTCCATGACTTTCTTTCCGCCCATTATCTCTACGACTGCTCCTAATCCCATAATCCCGCCCTCTTAGTTATTTGACCAATTCAAAAACGTCATTTGACTGCAATATACTTAGTAACGCGTCAAGTCCAACAAAAGTTTACGTCGCCATTGCACAGGGCAACTGCAAGGTTATTCGACTAGATTCCTAATGGGCACAGCAGAAGCTATTCTACGCAGCAGCTCCACTTTTTCCCCGGTTAAGCAGGAAACAATTGGGAACCCATGATTTTCACAGAGGCCGTAGGTCCTACTCTACCGGAAGTCTGATCGGAAGGGTTATCCAATGACAATAATCGGCACGAAGTCATAGAAAATAGTCTTACCTGTGCTTTTCCTTTAGTTCTTTCAAAGCGTAATAGAAACTTGATTCATGTGCATCCAAACCATCAAACCCGATGAGAGAAAAAAACTATAACGTGTTCCTCTCCTACTCAAGAACGGATGGGGTAGAGTCTGCGGAGCAACTGAAACTCAAGCTCTCATCGGACGGCAAAGGAAGCCAGCTGAAATACCACAGAAACAGCTTAGTGGGGGACTACTATACGGATTGGAATTGGACAATGGATGGCTTGGATTACGCTGAGTGCATGGTGGTCATTATCACTCCCGTGATGATGGAAACCCCAAACCTCCTCCCGGAGCTGCTGTCCTCCGCATCATTCTGGGGAACAAAGACATATTTGGTGAGGGCATTACCAGAAAACTATCTGCAAAAGCATCCTTTTCCTCCTGAAGCGGCCGACTTGCATCTGTACGACTTAACGCAGGAATGGGAAGCCTTCATGGACGACCTTTACAGCCACTGCCGTTTGGACAAGTTCCTGAACCTTGCCCCGAGCCTCCCCGAGGGATATGTGCACCGGCCAGATATCTATGATAGGGTGAAGCGCCAACTGCTACTGTCAGGAGAAGATGACCCGCTGTACCTACGTTTAGAAGGGGAGGAAGGAGACGGCAAGACAACCCTGGCCATCGCCCTGTGCCACGACAGACAAGTCCGGGATCACTTCTACGATGGAATCCTTTGGCTCAGCCTTACCGAGAACGGGGACGACCTCAAAGAGGTCACCGCCCTCTACAGCAGGCTGGTAAACGAGGAAGCGGTTTTCGTTGATCTAAGGAATGCGGCGGATAATCTCGGCAGAGAAGTGTCTGGTTTCCATAATGGCTGCCTGCTCGTAGTGGACAACGTCCAATGCCCCCGGCAGCTCAGTATCGAGATGGGCTTCGCAAGGGAAAACATCAAAGTAATCTCAACTGGGCCCGGAAGCCTGTTATTACCTCGGATTCATGACACAAAAGGGGAGAGCGCCATCACTTTCCTGATTGGCCCGATGCAGGAAAGAGAAGCGTTCCGCATGCTGAGGGTGGAGTCAGGCCACGGGGATCCCGTACTCTCAAAGCAATTAACCAAATGGGCTGGGGAAACCCCTTGCTGCTGCGCCTCCTCCACAAAGCGACTTTGATTCTGGCGCCTACCTACGGTACAGCTAGCCAGCTACAACGGGAGCTGTTGGATAGAATAGGAGAAATCGCTGGATCCACTGACCTGGGAAGGCTGGACAGGGCCGGGGGCATGCACGTTTGCCTGGCTGCTCTTCTAAGTCTCCTTCCTGCAGAGCAAAGGCAGCGAAGAATTGACCTGGGCGCCCTCCCCGCCGGTCACCCCATCTCTGAGGAGACCATCTTTGCGCTTTGGAACGTGGATCCCCCAGCAGGAAGGGAGCTTCTTGAGATATTAAACAGGCACAACCTGTTAGACTATGATGCACGGAATGGGGAGGTGACAGTACACAATGCCCTATATAAATACTTCAGAGGAGCGTTAGGTAACAACAAGGCCCCCCTGAAGAACCTGCTTCGGTACCTGCTGCGTGATCCCTACCGACTGCCAAACCCCTACTATTGGCGGTTTCTGGTAAGATTTCTGGTAGAGGATGGTGAAACGGCCACAGCAACAGCGCTGCTCTCCGATTACCGGTGGCTGAAAGCAAAATTAGAGTACACGGATATTGCAAGTCTCTGGGAAGACCTTCAGCTCATTCCAGTGAAGACAAGCTTGGTCGAACTTCTGACCGACACTGTAAGGATGGCATACGCTGCCTTGGCTTTGGACAAGGGCAACCTTCCCCTGCAGCTCCACCAGCGGTTGCGGCTGCAGGGGGAAACTCTGCCGGAAGACTTCCGGCAGAGTTTGGAGGAAGACCTTCGCAACAGCTTCTGCTTACCCATCAAAACGGACCTGAATCCAGTGGGAAGCACCCTTTACTCAGTAGAGCCCGGATACGGAGTTTACAGGCTTGTTCCCTGGGAAGATAAAATCATTGCCGGGCTTTACAACGGCATGATTAAGGTTTTCGAAAGGGACAGCGGTAGGTTTCTCTTCTCCCTTGCCGGACACACGCAGTACCTGGAGGATCTGGTAGTGTCGGGCGATATACTGGCCAGCAGCAGCTGGGACGGGACCATCAGGATTTGGAACCTGGCCAAGGGTGAGGAGGTGGAAACCCTGACCGATCAGCCGGGGCCTCGCCGGCACCTGGCAGCGGTGGGGGAAGTGCTGGTCAGTGGCTCCGGCTGCATCGACAAAAACATGGGCGGCTGGGTAGGTACGCTCAAGAGCAGGGATATCCGAACGGGAAAGGTGCTGCATTCCTTCGAAGGCTTGGATGATTACATTACCAGCCTGGCGGTGTCCGGGAACGTGCTGGTAGCGGGTAGCCAGGGTGGAACCCTGAGAAGCTGGAGCCTGGACACGGGGGAACCCTTGGTTTCCTATCCCGGCCGTTCAGGGACGATCAGCCTCCTTAAGCTTCTGGGGAATACGTTGCTTGGCTGCAACGAGGAGTACAAGGGTTACAGCATATTGGGATGGGACCTATGTACGGGGAAAAAGCTGTTTGCCCTGGAGGGCCACACGGGTAAGATCACCTGCCTGGAGTTCGATGGGACTACCCTGCTCAGCGGCAGTGAGGACGGAACCGTAAGGAGCTGGGACCTGGAAAAAGGGAAACCCCTCCAGGTGTTCCAGGGACACGCGGGAAAAGTATTGGGGCTCGCCCTGTACGGGGACACGGTGTTGAGTTGCAGCGAGGACAGTACCGTTCGAAGCTGGGGCATTCAGACAGGGGAGCAGCTAGCGATCTTCCGCGGCCACAGCTACTGGGTGACTTCCCTTTCCGTTTACGGCGGTTTTCTTCTGAGCGGGGACAGTGCAGGGGCGGTAAAACGCTGGGACCTGGAGAGCTCCGGGGAAAGGAACGTGCCAATGGGGCACAGCAAATCCATAAACTTCCTTGAAATCACAAACGGCAAGGTTATTACAGGAAGCGAGGATGCTACGGTGAGGAGCTGGGAGCTAACCACCGGTAAACCGTTGGGGGTGTTCAGGGGGCATACCGCCCCGGTCACCACCCTCTCCCTTGATGGCACCATAGCAATAAGCGGCAGTGAGGACGGCACGTTGAGGAGCTGGAGCCTTGCCACTGGCAGGCAGCTCCAGCTATTTGGGGAGCACGGGGACAGAGTGATCGCCTGTACTGCTGTAGAGGGGATCCTCTACAGTGCTGGCTGGGATTCAACCATCCGGGGATGGGACTTAGCGACAGGGAAAGAACTGCGGGTCCTCAGTGGGCACTTGGGCTACATTTCCCTTGCCTCAGCCCCGGGGCTGCTCGTGAGCAGTGACTACGAGTCAATAAGGGGCTGGGAGCCTGCAACCGGAAAGGAGCTGTGGGTTATCAGTGCGGACCACTACGATCCGTTCCAATTAGAGATTTCCGGGAATACCCTGGTGACTGCTTCTGCCTCTCCGCAGGAAAACACGCTCAGGAGCTGGAACCTGTCGAAAGGGCAGATTCGGCACACGTACAGGGGGGGGCATGGATGGTCATATTCGGGGTAATTCCTGCTTCACTCTTTCCGGTAGCTTGCTGGTAAGCGCCGGCAGGGGGTTTGCGGAGAGGTTCAAGGACGAGAGTCAATACAGCAACAGTATCATCAGTTGGGACCTAGAGACGGGCCAACCCTTACAGACGTTCTGGGGCCACACCCAGACCATTACGGGTCTGCAGATCGCCGGGGACAACCTGATCAGCGCAAGCCATGACGGCACCATCCGGCTTTGGGAGCTAGAAAGTGGACGTCTGATTTTGAGTATCTACCTTGATGAAGGAGTTAACCGGTTGAAGTATGAACCGGAGACCAAGATTATTGTGGCTGGGGGCAAAAGGGGCGGGTTGTACTTCTACAGGTTGAATGATGTGGATTCCGCTTTGTCAAGGAAATATGCCCTTGCAATATAATGGTACCCGCACTTGTTCTCCCTATTGCAGCTATCGACTGTGCGATGGAGGTACTTCCCTGTTTCAGTGTCAATATAGCGCGTAAACTCACGTTTCTTTAGGCAGTTAGGGCAGGTGAATCTAGTTCCTTTTCCATTACCATAAGGCTGCAGAGTAAATTTATGTAGGTTCATTTAAAGGAATAGAGAGACAGTATTAAAATTTAAGCTCTGTAGCCCTGTGCTAAAGGCATTAATAGAATTATCAATCCGTAATAGTATCCTCAAGGCTATGCCTTTTGACTTGTCATTAAGATTTACTGTTTTAATGCGGGACCATATATTCAAGAATCAAATGGTAAACCCCAACTTTCTGAATTTGTAGGGTTAATCTTTAATATCATTATTTTTAATGCAAACACTTCTTCTATAAGATCGACTTACTTTTTGATTTAAGATAAAGGAAAGTAGGAATTTCATCCTAATGAAGTACCATCCTATACCGGAATTTTGTTTGACAGCATTTTTAATAATTACCAAGAAAACTAATTGACATATAGAGGTTTATACACCTATCTCATTGCTTAGATCTTGTGGTTTCCTCTTTTTAAAAAAAAAGAGATGCTTCATGGCAATTTTTATCAATAGGATGTAGGGAAATCCCATATCAAAAGGATGTAGGGAAATCCCATATCAAAATTTGTTTACAGTTTCTCTTATACCGCTTTAAACAGGTACACAAACTGCTCCTTTATCATAAGATTTGCTAGATACTAGCATCTAGCATGAAACACCCCAACAGTGAGGAAGAAGAGCTTTTAGCTCGTCTTGGAAGCAGGATAAAGAAATTACGTTTGGAGAAAGGGTTTTCAAACTACGAGCATTTTGCCTACGAACAGGGAATCTCCCGGACCCAATACGGTAAATACGAGACCGGTGAGAACCTGAAGTTCCTTACCCTGGTGAAAATCCTGAAGGGATTAGATATATCCCTGGCAGACTTCTTTTCTGAGGGCTTTGAGGGTATCGGAAACTTATCAAATACAAAATAGAATTTCAATAAAAATGAGTTTCAAAACGAAGCTGGACACCTTGAGGTTGTCTTCTAGGGAAGCAATTGTCAATGGGGAAAAGGATTCCTTGGATGGTTTGAAGAAATACCTCCATATAGAGCGCAATGTTGAACGGGACCTGAGCGAACTTATCAAAGCAGCCTACCATTCGGAAAAAGCCAAGTTGATCTTAGTGATCGGAAACGTTGGGGACGGAAAATCCCATCTATTGGCAAAGATGTGGGAAAAGCATCCTCTGGAGATGCAATCCTTCCAAGTGCTTAATGATGCCACGGAAAGCAAGTCCATGAAGGAATCTTATTTGGATACTCTGGAAAATGCCCTGAAGGATTTCTCCGATCCAAAGATTAATGCCCCTGAAAACTTTGCGAAAACCATAATCGCCATCAACCTTGGGACACTCACCAATTTCCTGGATGAAAAAGGGAGGGACTTCCAGCACCTGATAAACTTCATCACTGAAAACCATATCCTACAGGATGATGGTCAGCTTTCCGGACGGGCCGATGACTATATCCAGTACATCAACCTTGCGGATTACCATATCTATTCCTTGAGCGAAGATGGCCCCTCCTCCAAGGTGTTAAAGGAAATCATTTCCAAAATCACCAATAAATCGGACGACAACCCTTTTTTCCAAAGCTACAGGAATTTCTATGAGCACCATCCTGCCCCGGCCTGTTGCCCCCTTAAATACAACTATGACCTCCTGGGACGGGAAGAAGTGAAAATTAAGGTGATCCAAATCCTTATTGAGGCAATCGTCAAGTACAAGCTTATCGTCTCGGTACGGCTGATGATGAATCTCATCTATGATTTAATCGTACCGCCCGCGTTTGCCAACCTATCGGAAAAAGAAATCCTGGAGATAACCGATGGAGGCAAGCCCCAGGAGGGATTCTACCGATGGACACTTCCATGGCTGCTTTTTGAGAGCACTAATACCTCTGCCGTCCTAAGGCACCTAGGGAAATTGGACCCGGTGGGTGCCACGAACGAGGCCTTAGACCACCTAATTATTAAAATGGGGACGACGGCCAACCCGAACCACTACTTTGTTGGGTATGGTATATTGGAGATGGGGGATAGCCTATTCCAAGAATTAACCACCATCCCTACCCTGGACAGGATCAAACTGTTCATAAGGTTGAATTTTCTCTCTTGCAAGCATCCGGATTTCATCGAAACAGACCCAGTATACGGGGAGTTTATGAAAGACCTGTACTACTTCCACGCCCACCACACCCATAGACTGATTGACTTGTATCGAAAGGCTCAAAAGGCAATTTATCAGTGGAACGGAATGATGAAAATGGAGGAAGGTTATCTGAATATTGATATTGGCCGGTCACAGAATCTTTACAAAGTGTCCCAGAAGGTGCAATTGGAGCTAGATCCAGGAGAAAAGAGAACGGCTGTTAAAGGAGAAATAAACCGTTTCACCAATAGCCTGTTTTTGGGCTTCAAGGTAAATGGGAGCGAGGAGTCCTTCCGTGTGAAAGTCGACTATGGACTCTACCAGCTTATAGCAAGCATCAACCAAGGATATAGAGCGAATTCAATCGACAAGAGTAACCACGTGGATTTCAGGAGGTTTGTCAGCAGACTCTCTAACTTCCGGGCCCAAGACAAAGATGTGATCATCCAACAGGCGCATGGGGCGAATTACCAGAAATTCAAGCTGGTCTTCACCCCTGGATTTGATGTTTTTCAATTTGAGGAAATAAGATAATGTTTGAATTAGACCTGCCTTCCCTGGAAAATAACATGACTGATGGGAATGGGAAGATAGAACACAAAACCGGCAATAAAATCCTGCTTTTCCCTTTTCCGGGGAATGACAAAAGAATTGGCGATCTAAAAGATGATTTTATCTCGTTTAAAGGCATTGCCGGGGGATGTTTCAGGGATAGTATGAATTATAGCCAAACCCTTAGGTTTGACAAGGAAATATTTATCCAGACTATTTGCCAAAAGGCAAATTCACCTGACAATCCCTACCTGAAGGACATCATCGAAAATATCGCCTTTGATAAAGACGGGCAACTCATCACCTTCAATGCTAGGGTATTCCCCTATCTTGACCATTGCGTACAGAACAAGACCTTAGATGAAATATCCAAGTTCCTTGTCAGCCTTTTTCTTGAGGAAGATACCATCCAGGAACTGAAAACCCTTTCCCAGAAAGGACCAGATAACCTCATGCACAGGTTAATCCTTTCATGTCTGCCGGAGCCGGAGCTAGGCAAGGCCTCCTTGGAGCCCTATTACAAAGCTTCCACAAGAGCCCGGACAAAGTTCCGAGAAGACCTTTTGACCTTGATGCAGGATCACGAATTATTCATCTCAGGTTTTCACAAGCTGCTTAAATTCTATTACTTCCAGTATGTAACGGAATTGGTTTTCCGGTTGAACACCTTTTTCGGGGAGCAGGAGGACCGATACTTCTTTTCCCTTTCATGGGAGAAACTGCAGGCTTCTCGCCTTCCCTCTACCAACGGTTGGGAACTATTTGTGAAGCATATGAATGCCATGTTCACCCATGCCAACACACTTGAATTAATCAACCATATCAAAGGACTTGGAGAGAGGAAAGTAACCTATCAAGAACTACGGAAGATGGTGGAAGACTTAAGCTCCGAAGGGATAGCAAGTCTCCAGGAACAGATTAATAGACTTATCGCTTTCTACCAACAAAGGATAACCAAGGGAACAAATCGTTTCGACTGGGAGAATTATTCATTCGAGGATAGGTATCCACAAGATCCTATCTTCAACTCAGTCCATAAGCTCTGGCAAATGGTGGATCTACAGTTTAAAGAAACCCAAAGGAAACGTATCTATTGGGCCTATAGCAGGTGGTTTTTGGATTTCGCAAAACTAAATTATACCAGCAGAAGGGGCCGGAACGGCTATTCGCTGAGTCTGGACCAGGACAGTATCCTTTTTTTGACCACCTTATGCATCGGGCCCAAGCTAGACAAAATAAGGCTCAGTAGATTGTGGCAAGAATTAGAGGATAGGGGATTCTTCTTCGACCAACTTTCCAAGGCAACGATCGTGGAGTACTTTGAAAAGATCAACCTGTTGGAAAAGAAAAGTGACAGCGGCGATGCGCAGTATGTAAAAAAATTACGCTAGGCCAAAACAATACCTTTGAATGGATAAGTATTTATTTGATTTCATATCTGAACTGCTGATTGACTATTTTTCTAAGGCAGATATTACCAGCGGTGACCGTTTCCATATCCGCTACGAGCAGAATGGACAAGTGAAGGCCCAATATGAAGCACTCAAGCTAAAGCCAGGGCTTGAGAATCTAGGAGTATCGCTTCTGCCTTTCACGTACCTTGATTACTCTACTTATTGCCTTGTATTCCAGAAATATAAATTGATCGTTGCCGCAAACATTGATGGAGTGGCTGAGGATTTTTTGACTAACCTGAGAAACAGAGTCAGTGACAAGGGGAACAAGGATTTCAGTAACGCTTCCATCCTTTTTGTCCATGACACCTCTCTTGATAGCATAGTCGGGGGATGTAAGAGCCTAACGGAGGCCGGTATGCCTTTGAGCTCAGTTGAGGTGCAAAGGAGCATTCGAAAAAAAATCGGGAAATTGACCAGCCTTGGCAAACAGGAGAAGATCCTCTTGGAACTCCTTCTATCCAAGATAGGGGAGATAGCCGATGATTCTTATACCTTATTTGATTACTCAGCCTTTTTGGATATCCTTGGGAAGAACAAGGTAGAGCCGGAAGACTATAAACGTTTAGGGATCTTTACCGATAAGGGGCTCGGCTCCTGCAAAACCAAAGAGGAGATCAGAAAACGCCTCGAAAGGAACAGCGAGCTGTTTGATGAGATCAGTAATGGGGTACAATACGGGAATTTGGAAAGAATACTGGAACGGCACTTCAGCCAGGCAGGAATTGACCGGCTGAAGAAACCTGACTGGCACAACTGTGACTTCGTTGAGCTCGAGGATTGGTCTCTAGAGAAGAGCAAAACGAAGAATATAGAGTACATCAGGAATTTAAAGGAACTCACCCTTGATTTCCTCACCTGTTGGGACGCTTCCGAAGATGAGGAATCCCCTACGAAGTCAAGAAAAAGAAGCTTGGTTGTTTTCAATCCTCATGGATGGCAGGAACTTAATTTATTATTTAGGTTCAATGACCGGCCGAAGGAAGCAGGATTGGAATACGGAAATTTCAAAAAAAATGAAATAGACCTAGAAGGGAAAGGGATAAAAGCCAGCTTTACCTTGGAGAATCCAGGAGAGGTTCAGTTCAGGCATTTCGCATATCAGCACCCTGGGGTATCTGCCAAATACTCCTTTTCCGTACTTGTCCTGCCTTTCCACGACATTTTGATGGAAAGATTCAAGACTCGGTTCTATCTCCATAGAAGGGCGAAGAATTTTGTTTTCGTCATAAAAGGTGATGAGAGGCTCCTTTTCAACGAAGGGCATGTCCCTCATCAACAAGAAGAGCTTAACCCCGGTAGTCAGTACCCAGTCATGGTTAGCCAAACCCTCGAATTGGTGTTGAATCCCAAAACCTTGGAGGCAGAGGAGGATATTCCCTTCTCAATTGCATTTGGGGATTCAGTTCTGCCTATAAGACTTGACTTGGGGGATGAAAATGCCCCAAAGGCCATCTCCGGCTACAAAGTATGGGACTTGAAACGACAAGAAGGCGTATCATTTCAATATGCTGCCCGATTTGACCCCAACAAGAAAAAGGAGGTTATTCTACTCACCCAGGGTACTGTTAGGTATTACCCTATAGATGAGTTCCGGGAAAACCTAAGGTTGGAGAAGAACCTGATTGACTCTGGCGCCATGGCCTATTTCCAAACTCTGGACGGTGAATTGAAACCCCAGGACGAAATAGTTGTAAACGAAGGCCTACGGGAATGCTTTGGTAAAATCATCCAGTACTTCCGTGTTAATAAACTTTTGCCGAGCCTTGCAGCCTTGGACGATGCACTTGAGGCCCTTTACCGGGAATTCGTTCTTTTATACATTGAAAGCTTGGAGCTTTTGGAGGAGGGAAAGGCCTTGGCCAGTACTGAGCACCATCTTTTCAGGATTGGGGTGATTGAGGAACTTGAAAGGGAAAAGCTGTTGAAGTTTACTCCTTTGCACCCTTTGAACATGGCATATGCCTTGGCTGTGAAGGAGGAGGTCAAGCAGGACTCCTTGCCGGAGTATCTCTTGCATAACCTTACCCCGCTTAACCTTATTCCCCTCCTGAAAGGAAAGGTAAAGCACAAGGGACACGGAAATTACTTTTATCAGCCCCTGGAACAGAACCATTCAGCGGAATGGAACTACTTTTTCTGCAGTGAGCTAAGTAGTCAGCAGGTTTCCCGGCAATTCGTACCCAACATGGTGAGGGAGAAGCTTGATCAATTCACCAAACATTTTCCGTATCTGCTTTTGGAGAGCAAAGCCCCCCTCAAATTGAATTTGGTGAACCAGGGCGATTGCCGCGAGGTGCTGCAGGGGATCCTAGCCTATTATGCCGGGTATCTACAGAAGAAAGCCAAGGGAGAGTCAGCCGACATTCCTGGGATGGTGGTGAACATCTATAACTCCGAGGAGTACCAAACTAAATTTGAGGAATTTGCCTCTTGGCAAGGTGAGGCCCTTAATGTCCCGTTGGACTTCAGTCTTTTCTCTTCTTCGGATGATCGAAAGGAGTTGTTTCAGCTTTTCAACGAGAAGGTCAAATTTTATAAGTTCCCTGATGCCCAAGATTCTTTCGGGTATGCCCATCTTTCCTTTTTTCAGTTTTCGGCAAAGGAAGTAAAGATGTCCTACAGTGACATGGCAGAGATACCAACCGGGATCAGCTTAGGCGGACTGCTTTCCGAGGTTCCCTCCACCTTCCAAAAGGACTCTTACCGCACGGGCTTTGGCACTAAATTCCTTGAAGAGGCACAAAACCATTTGGTTCACCTTGCTCAGCTCTACAATGCATTCGTCCGGATAACCCACTCGGATGATCAGCTCACCAAGGCACACGCCAATGCTTTTGTCATTAACAATGAGACGAATGCCGCTTTGGAGAAACTCTATTCGAAATCACAGTGGGTAACTTTCGTGGATCCGAAGGTTGACCTGAGCTTCTTTAAGTCCCACAAGGATGTGGTTATCATTCATTACAGCGACCAATACAATAATGCCAGCGGGTATGATGCTATCACTATCACGAGCAAGTGGAAACCCTATGAGGCAACGATTAAAGAGATTTTGCAAGAGCAGGGAATCTCTTCCAGGGATACAGAGATCATCAAACTGATCGACATGTTCAATGCCGTTAATGGGCACTGGCTTCTGAAACTCAACAGCTTTAGGGAAGGCAAGAAAACGTCTTATTTCCGCGAGGAAAAGCTGAGTTTGCTGAGTGCCGTCAAAACGGCGCTAGCCTTTTTACACCATCCCGCGATTACTTGGATCCCAGTATCCCTGGAGGAAGTTCTTAGGGTATCCGGTGCAGTCGGTCTTTCCCAGAAAGATGGGCTTTTCTCGGTTAAGAACCTGGGGCTGAATGGGGTCCATACGGATGACCTTTTAATGATTGGGCTTGAGAAAAGAGAAAACAAGCTTTTAATGCACCTATTCCCATTAGAGGTGAAAATTGGGGTTTCCGCCGTAGAGGCCCAGTCTAAAGGCAAGGATCAGGGAACGAACACGTCAGAGATGCTGCATTCGTTTCTAGTGAAAGACCAGACTTTCGCGGCCAAGATATACAGGAACTTCTTCGCAAAGCTGGCGATGATCGGCGCTGAAAAGTTAGCCCTATATAATGTATGGCCTTCCTATAAAGAGCGCTGGGAGCAGGTGAAGGACTATCGCGGAGAGTTGCTTGGTGACCGTTTTGAAATCAGTGACGCCCTTCATCCAATTATCGGTAGGTATGGGGTATTCTCCTTTAAAACAAGTGACAAGTATCTGCCAAGGTCCGTTGAATACGGCAACCAATGCTGCGTGGCCACTTTCCCGACCCAGGATGCCTTGAATTTCCTCACGGAAGATATGGATATGCTAAGGAAAATGTTTGCTGAGGGGATCCTTTCCCCCATCAAGAAAGACTCCCTGCTGTCTAACCGATACCTGAAGGACATACCAAAACCTTCAGACCAGGAAGGAACCCCAACAGACCTTTCTCTGAAGCCTAAAGAGTTTAATGGACAAACGACTGCTATCAATGGCACAAATGGAAAGCTGGTGCATCAGGCACCCTCATTCACAAACATTAAGCTAGAGGAGATTCAAATTATCAATCAATCCATTTACGACAAATTAACTGCCGTTGGGATAGAGGTAAAGAGTGACCTGGCCCCAGACATCAATTTCATGGAGGGACCGGGATTCTACCGGATGGAGATCAAGCCTGCCCCAAGTACCACCCTTAAGAAGATCAAGGGAACCGCGGAGGAATTGAACATCGCCCTGCAGTTGCCGGAAGAGCAAAGTGTCAGGGTGTTCCAAGACATGGGAAAAATCTGGTTGGAGGCCCCCAAGAAAGACAACCAAAAAGTGAAGATCACCACCAAACACATCTGGTCTCTGTTCACAAAGGACGATTCATTCAATGTTCCTTTTGGCCTTGACATAGAAGGAAGGTTGTGCAGCCTGAACTTCTCCTCTTCCAACTCCCCCCATCTTTTGATTGCCGGAACCACTGGCTCTGGAAAATCAGTCGTATTGGATACCCTTATACGGGGAGCTGCCCATTTCTATCCCCCTACAGAGCTTCAGATGTTCCTAATCGATCCAAAAGGCAACGAGCTTATCGACTTTGAGGACCTGCCGCAGGTTCCGGAACGGAATGGGATGTCGTCTGATGAAGCTATTAATTTGCTTGACCGTTGTGTGCAGGAAATGGACAGGCGATATTTGGAGTTCAGGAATATTAAATCCGTTTCGGGAAAGGCCGCAAAAGATTTGATTGAGTACAACCAGATGATCTCTGACCAGGCAATGACAATACCCAGATGGTTAGTCGTATTGGACGAATATTCCGATCTGCTGGATGAGAATCCAGGGAACAGAACCACTATAGAGACCTACCTGAGGAGACTTGCCCAGAAGGCAAGGGCAGCCGGTATTCATGTCATTCTCGCAACTCAGAAACCACTAGCCAGTATTGTGAGCTCTGCCATAAAATCCAACCTTCCAGCCGTCATAGCCCTGAAGGTAAGGACCGCCAACGACAGCAGGGTTATCTTGGATGACAATGGAGCAGAATCCTTGGCTGGCAGGGGAGATGCTTTGTTCAAAAACGGCTCTGGCCAGATGACTCGGGTCCAGTGCGCCATCTATGAAGAATAGAGGCCTGAAAACGGGAAAGAGGCTGAGGGCCTAAACACATCATTTCCCAACTTAGGACGTTATACTTTCTTATGGATACGAATACCGAAGAGATCATATACCTGGACTATGCTTCCACTACCCCTACAGACCCGAGGGTGGTGGAAGCAATGCTACCTTATTTCACAATGAAGTTCGGCAATGCGGCCAGTCGCACCCATGCCTTTGGCTGGGAAGCAGAAGAGGCAGTCAAAGCTTCGCGCAAGCTGGTGGCTGATTTGATAGGGGCAAAACCAGAGGAAGTCACCTTTACCTCCGGCGCAACGGAGGCGATCAACTTAGCCATCAAAGGTGTTTTCGAAAATTACAGGAAGGAAGGCAACCACATCATCACCGTTTCTACGGAGCATAAAGCGGTTCTTGATACTTGCAAGTACCTGGAGAGCCAAGGAGCAGAGATAACCTATCTACCTGTAAACAGTGACGGTCTCATTAACTTGGAACTCCTGGAGTCCTCCATCACGGATAAGACAATCCTAGTTTCTGTCATGTACGCCAACAATGAGACTGGTGTGATCCAACCGATGCGTCAGATCGGGGAAATCGTCCATCGGAGCAAGGCTTTGTTCATGACCGATGCCACTCAAGCCATAGGCAAAATTCCGGTCAATGTGGTGGAGGACGGGATCGATATCCTTACCTGTTCCGCACATAAACTTTATGGACCCAATGGGGTAGGTGCTCTATATGTCAAAAGCCGCTTCCCAAGGACCAGGGTACTACCCCAGATCCATGGGGGCGGGCATGAAAGGGGTATTAGGTCGGGAACCCTCAATACCCCGGCGATCGTCGGGTTTGGCAAAGCCTGTGAACTTGCCAAGGGTGAGATGGGGAAAGAAGCCGAAAGGTTAGCAGGACTTAGAAAGGAGCTGGAAGAAGAGCTTCTTAAGACCGAAGGGTGTCACATCCATGCGGATAAAGCTAACCGGTTACCCCACATCACCAACTTGTATTTTGAGGGAATAGACGCGGAAGCCTTGATTATCCAGGTTCGGGATAGATTGGCAATCTCAAGCGGTTCTGCTTGTACCTCGGCGGAAGTCTTGCCTTCGCACGTCCTGATGGCTATGTATGATGATGAAGACATAGCTTACAGCTCAATAAGGATAAGCCTTGGAAGATTCACCCAGGAAGTATCCGCTATTGGGAACACAATCAATACAGGGGTCAATACTATCCGGGAAAACTATTGACCCCTGTAATGGGTATATTTTTACTTATCTTTCCCTTACAAAAAGAGGACAGCCTTCACAATGCCAGTGGCAGCTTATCGCCTTTTAGCCAGGTGCCCTGCTAAATAAAACATTTAGCAGGGCACCTGGCTAAAAGAGCTCCAGTTGTTCCTCAATACCCTGCTCAATCACCTTCAGGAGGAAATCGACGCCATCACTGTTTGCGTATTGCCTCATTTCCAAAAGGCCATGGTCAAGATGGAGTTTGATGTATTTGGCGACATCTTGGTCGGTTTTATGGAGCTGGTAGTGTTGGCAAACCAGGGCTACATAAATTTCCAGATGATTCCCAAACAGGACTTTTGCAGGATAGGTTTTCCCTTTGGCATCGGACAAGTCCTTCAAGCTAAGCTTTACCCCTTGGGCAAGCGAGAAAGCGAAAGCGATCCTGGCTATGACATTCTCGGCTCCCAACGCGAACTTATTGGTCAGTTCCGTTACAACGGGTCGATTTGCCTCCGAGGTGGTGATGGAATTAAACATATACTTCTTCCTTTCTATCCAGCCTTGCTGCAACAGCGAACAACTCTTCATTTATCACGGGCAAGAAGGTGGAAGCATCCTCATTCAGGTTCTGGATTAGGTAACAGCTCTTTACATTTCTACTGAACAACTCGAATTCCTCTCTAGTCATCTCCTTATTGAGGAGAGGTAATACCACCACCTGCTTCGAAACGTTCGGATAAAAATCAGTGATAATGTTTCGGGCATGGGCAGCGTCCAGTTTCTGCATCGGACTGTCAATAAATACCGGGAAGTCGATGTTGGACTCCTCCACCAAGGCCTGTAGGATAGAGGTGGCATAGAGTTGTTTTTCCCCCATAGAGAGATCCTCCTTATTGATGCGTTCTTTCCTTTCATTGAAAAGCTCGATTTCAATGATCTCCCCTGTAACTTCCACAGAGACCTTTTGCACAAAGTCTTTTTTGTGCATCAGTCTGTTCAGTCCCTTTCGGATCCGGCTCTCCAGGGTCGTTTTTTTCTCGTGCTGTATTTTAGCTATGAAATGCTCTAGCTTTGCAATGAGCCTCTCTGCGGTGATATCCTTGTCCTTCAGATCTTCCTTCACTGAAAGCTTTCTCCTGAGCTCTTGAAGTACTTTCTTTCTGGTATTCAACTCATTGGTAAGGGAACCTATCTCCATGGACAGTTCCAGAATCTTATTCCTGGTAGCGATGATCTCGCTGTCGATCGCCGCTTTCTCTTGTCGGTGCTTCTGGATGAGGATATCTCCCTCCTTGGACTCTGCCCTGTTGAGTTTTTTGGTTACCTCATTGAGGTCATAGCGGTTACGTTTGATGTCACGGCTTAGGAGCTTGAAATGCTCCTTGTAAGTTGACCTTAGATTATCGGCTATGGCTGTGAAGGCTTTGAGTAGGTTCTCGTCGAAGGAATGCAGAATGTCCACCTGTTTTTCCATCGGGCTTCCATGCTGTCCCTTGATGAAGAATTCCTCAAGCAAAATGTTCAGGCGCTGCTGGAGGTCAGATTTGACCAAATCTTCCGGGAACTCCGCGATCGCTTGTTTAATATTGGCGATCGCGGTGTGCAATTCCGATAAAGTAAGCCCTTTTTGGGTATTGTATTGTTGTTCAAGTTTAAGCTGGGTTTCCAGTTCGAAGAAAAGTTTACCCGCTATGGCGAATGGAGCGAATTCCAGCATGCTGTTGAAGCGCTCTTTGTAATCCCTTGCCCTTAGGGAAAGCTTTTCCTTCTCGGTGTTGAGATGAGTCAATTCCTCAATTGAAATGGAGTTCCCTTCCCGGATCAATTTCTCTTGGAGGGCAGACGAGCGCTTCCCTTTTTCCTCAAGGTCTTGGTTGTACTCAATGATCAACTTTTCCCTTTGGGAAATCTCATGCTCCAATCCTAGCACCCGAACCTCCTCCGCCTCAAGCTTCCTGAGCTCTTCGGGGCTGGCGGATTCCCTCCCGTACTTAAGCCTAAGGTCAACAAGGTTATTCTTTAGATCAACGTACTTTTTTATTCCCAGAACTTCGGAATAGGCCCTTCCCAGCTGCTTTTTCTGCTCCAAGGATTGCACCTCCGCAATGGAGGTGATCTTCTCGGCATCAAAAAAGAAGAATTTGGCAATTTCCTTGGGGAGGATGAAGTCTTGAATAAAGATGTCATTCCCTACGTCCTCTACTAACTCATTCCTGAACCCGTCTATTTTGATTTCAAGCAGGTCATGTTTCTCCCCAAGGGTGTAGGACCGCTTAATTTCAACCTCACGGGCCGTTATCCCCGGGATCTGGAGATTTGAAACCGTGATGGAAACGGAGTAGTCAACCCCATTGCCAATCTTTGAGGCCCTATTCAAACAGGCATTCAGATAAGCCGTGTAACCACCTGCCTCCTGGATCTTCTTCCTAAAGATCTCATCTACATCTTGCATGTGCCGTCCATAGAGACACCAAACCAACGAAGTAAGGAAGGTTGTCTTCCCATATCCATTGTATCCCGCCAGAATGTAGATATTGCGGTTAGGGTCTTCCTCGAAAGAAATCCTGTTTTCCCCTTTATAGATTCTGAAGTTGTGAAGCGTTATGTCTTTGATGAACATGTTAATAATCTTCCAGCTTTGTGAATGTAGGCCTCACGTGCTCCTGCAGGATGTTTTCCAAATCGTTCTGTAGGCCATGCTTTCTGAGAAGAAGCACTTTGTTCTTCTGGGCATTCAATAACCGGTTGATCAGGTTGTAATCTTCCGTATTATCCTGACAGGCCTCTTTCAACAGTTTTCTCTCTTGTTGTACACCCGAGCTTCGCGGCTCGAAGTCAAATTCTTGGCCAAACACCTCATTATAGACCTCCGAAACGCTGTACTCATAGATATGGTCCCTATTCCACACCACCTGGATGGCTGCCAGCTCCTGCAGGGAGATGAGACTGTTACGAGGATCTTCCTCCTGAGCCACCTTTTGAGCCCTTAGGACCATCTTCAGAACATGGTACCTCCATTTGGGCCAATAAGGACCAAGGCCTTCCGACTTATTCCTCCTGATAGGCATCCTGTATTTTTCAGGTTCATAGCCAGGGTCCTCCCGGTCTATGGTGCCGTAAAGGAAATCACGGATCTCCACCAGAGGCTGCATCCACTCTTCCCCGTTATCTATCAAAGCTTCCATTGAGCGGTCACGCTTTACTACGGTGCATACCCAGCAGCCGAAGCGGCTGTTCCCACAGGACGGCGTCTTCACATCCATGATCAAGGGACAATCCCCGCCGCTACCGTTATTGTAGAGGGTAATCAATTCCTTGTTTTTCTTCTTAGTCCAAGGGTTTACGGTATTTTGGAGATATGTCCACACCTCATTCGTGGTCATATCCTTGATGGGCGCATAGGCCATGGCACTCGGTAGAGGGTGTTTACGGAGCCTCTGCCCTTTGATCTCATGTCTCTTGATGGATGCGGAACGGTTTGAACTTTCGTCCGATCTTGTTCCAAGCAAAATGATAACTTCCCCATTTTGTGAGATCTTGTCCTTGATATACTGTGTGGTAGGAGAAATCTTCAGGCGTTCGGTGCACCACCGGAATTGGCTGTTCGGGGCAGGGTACCCCCTGCCAATCAAGTTTACCCAAAAGCTGTCGTCTAGCCTTGGGATAGTATGGTCTACTACAATAGGAAGGCCCTTTTCTACCGCCTCCTTGCGGATGAGGTCCAACTGGGCGTTAACGAATGTCAACACTTTGGGATTTTCCACCAGAGTGTTATTGCAGATCACATAAATAGGCCTTATTTTCCATTCGACCTCATTAAGCTCCTGCATTGCCTCCCAAACCAGCATCAATAAGGCAGTGGAATCCTTTCCGCCGCTGAAGGCGACAATCCATGGTCTTCCCCCATCCTCTTCAAGGAACTGTTCCTTGATCTCCGTTATAAGTTCATTTCTATTGAAAGCCATATTCCATTTTAGATTTACGAAAGTAACCATATTCAATAAGCTTTCCCCGAGTTCTGAGGCACAAATTTTCGATCACATGTAGTTACACAATGGAAACCAGCCAGATGTAAAATTTAAGGAACATGAAGGTTTAACAAAACCTAGGCGATCTAAGAAAAAAAGTTATCTAGAAAAAAGTGACATACTTAGGTCTGAGCCAGGTCCTAGGGGTAGCCGAAGTTTGGAATTAGCTTCTAAGGAGGTTACTTGTTATGGTCCAAACCAGAGCTAAAATCAGGCACCACCAAGGCATTTATAATTTAATAAAGTTTGAAAGACCTTGAGTTTGTGTTAATATTCCGTTACTTAGATATTTAGATATATTGAATCATAAAAAACACATGACAGATAATTTAGTTTTAAAATCTATCAACGAGCTGCTAGGGAAAGATTTCTACATTCCATATTACCAGAGAGGTTACCGCTGGACATCGCAACAAGTAAAAGACTTGCTCAACGACATCTGGGTTTTTGCTGAAAAGAAAGACAAGAGCTCCGGTTTCTATTGCTTGCAACCAGTAGTAGTAAAGCAAAAGTTATGGCAGGAAGCAGGCCAGGCCAAGGACGGTTGGGAAGTGGTAGATGGTCAACAGCGTCTTACTACCATTTATATAATTCTTAGTTACCTGACCAAAGAATTTCTTAAAACAGACTCTCTTTTAGAAGATTATAGCAAAGAAACTTACTCACTCAGGTACGAAACACGAACCAAAAGTGAAGAATTTTTAAAAAATATTACAGAAGATAACTCTAATATTGACTTCCATCATATATGGTCGGCCTATGAAACCGTGAAAGAATGGTTCACGAATGGCCAAAACACAAAAGACCGTACAGATAAAAATCGGTTTTTAGATACGCTGCTAGGTAAAAAGGAAGATGAGCGGTCGGTACAGGTTATCTGGTACAAAGTAGAGCCAGCGGTAAATAGCATAGAACTCTTTACCAGGTTAAATATTGGGAAAATTCCGCTAACAAACGCTGAATTGATAAAAGCACTGTTCCTTTCTGAAACAAGCTTTGGGGAAGAGAACCCTGAAAGTATTAGGCGGAAAATGGAAATATCTCAAATATGGGATGAAATAGAGCAGAAATTAAGTGATGAGCACTTTTGGTCTTTTGTAACCAATGAAAACCAAAATAAATATTCAACTAAAATCGAGCTGTTATTTGATGTAATTGCAAAAAAAGGAGCCTCCGAAATAGACCCACTTTTTACTTTCCTATATTTCCTTAAGAAGTTTAAAGAGCAATCCATTTGGGAGTTGTGGTTATCGATTGAACAACATTATCTGACTCTATGCCAATGGCATAAAGAAAAGGACTTGTACCACAAAGTTGGCTATCTAATTTCAGTCGGTGAAGAAATGGGCGCCTTAATAGAGTTATCCATGAAAGAAACTAAGGATAACTTTGAGAAAAAACTAGACAAAAAGATAAAGGAAAAAATAGGCAAAGTAAATATTGAAGAATTAAGCTATGAAAGGAAAGGTGACTATAAAACTATAGAAAATCTACTCCTGCTTTTCAATGTTGAATCTATCCGTAGCAATAATAATGTTATGGAATATTATCCATTTAAGTTTTACAAGAACAATCAATGGAGCCTGGAGCACATACATGCCCAAAATTCTGAATCACTTGATAAATCTAAAAGAGAGCCTTGGTATAAATGGTTAGATTATCACTCAGCGCTCATAGAAGAACTTGTTTCTGAGGCACATAAAGAAGCAGATATGGAAGAATGGGTAAAACTTTTAGCTGAAATAAAACAAAGTAATACCGATAAACTGACGTGGGAGAGCTTCACCTCCTTATCAAAGAAAATCATTGATAAGTTTTCTGTAAAAGCAGATGACCATTCATCTGACCTTCACTCCATCTCTAACCTAGCTTTATTAAGCCAGCCAGATAATGCAGCCCTTAATAATTCTGTATTTGAAGTAAAACGCAGAGCGATTATCGAAATGGATAAAAGTGGCAGCTACATCCCCTTGTGCACCCGAAGGGTTTTCTTCAAATACTATAACAATAAACCTTCTACTCAGCAATACTATTTCTGGAGCAAAGAGGATAGGGAAAATTACTTTAGTGAAATCAAGAAAGTATTGAGAAACTATATTGAGCAACCATCTTACAATCTTAATTAGTCATGGCAATAAGTTTATATAATTTACTACAGGACCATAAAGTAGTTATACCAATCATACAGAGGGATTATGCTCAAGGAAGGCTTATTGGAAAAGCGCCTAAAATAAGAGAAGGCTTTTTAAATGCTTTATGCAAAGCATTGACTGAAAGAACAAATACGCCTTTAGAACTCGATTTTGTTTACGGTTATATCCGGGAACACCAGGTAAATGGCGGGAAGATGAAAGACTTCATACCATTGGATGGTCAGCAACGCTTGACAACCTTGTTTTTATTACATTGGTTTGTCGCAGTTAAAGAAAACAAGCTATCTGAGGCAAGGCAATACCTTGAAAAGTTTACTTACGAAACACGCCACAGTTCCAAGGTTTTCTGTGAGAAGCTAGTGAAATATACTCCCACTGATTTGACCCAATCCATCAGAGCAACTATTGCCAATGAACCATGGTTTTTTACCGCATGGAAGAATGACCCAACAGTTAGCTCAATGCTGGTCATGTTAGATGCTATCCAAAATAAGTTCAGAAATATAGATGATGTATGGCCTCTACTTACTTCTGACCAACCAAAAATCGTTTTCCATTTACTACCGATGGAAAAGTTAGGCTTGCCTGATGACTTGTACATCAAAATGAACTCCAGGGGTAAGGAGCTAACAGAATTCGAGTATTTTAAATCGCGCTTTTCTGAACTTTTGAATACGGAAGAAGCTGCAGAGTTCAATCATAAAGTTGACAAAGAATGGTCTGACATGTTTTGGAATTTATATAAAGGCCAAAACAGTAAAGACATAGCCAAGCTGGTGGATAATGGCTTCTTGAGGTTCTTCAGGTATATTACTGATATAATCTCTTTTAGAAGCAATTATGTAGGAGAAGAGTCGACAGAGGAATTCGAAGTATATAAACACATTTACGCCGATTCGGCCAATGTTGAGTTCCTTTTTTCATGTCTGAATGCGTTTTATCGTATCAGCCAAGAGAACCCTACCTTCTTTGATGATTTGTATTACATTCAAGAAGAGGACTTTGCCCCATCTAAAACAAGATTGTTCTTTAACAATCCAGCATCAAATCTATTTAAGAAATGTGCAGACAATTATGATCCCTCAAGCAGAATCAATCAATTCTCAATAGGGGAGCAGTTAATTCTATTTGCATGTATCCTTCACTTGGTTCATGGCTCAACCGATATTAATACCCGTTTAAGAACATTAAGAAACTTAATTACAAATTCAGAAGACACGGTCCGTAAGGAGAATATGCCTTCTCTACTGACTTCTATAAACGGAATCATCCTGAACAACGCAATTGATGGAGAAACTAAATTTAACTCCCGACAAGTCAAAGAAGAAACAGATAAGCAAGAGTTTATAAGTCAAAATAACCAATTCAAGGAGGTTGTCTTTAAGTTAGAAGACCATCACCTACTTCAGGGATGTATAGCCATCTTTGAAATGGATGATGAGCTGGATAAGTACACTAACGCATTTTTAAGGGTTTATACACCTAATTGTATTTATGAAACGATCAGTAGAGCTTTGATGTGTTTCAATAACTACTCTCAGAGATACGATTGGCGTAGAAGATTAGGAAACCAGAACGATCCAGTATGGCGAGAACTATTCACCCCTAGCCAAAGAAGGGATAACTTCGAAGGTACTCATAAGGCACTTTATGCTCTCTTATCCCACCTCATCCAAAACCCTCAAGCTGAGGTGAAATCTGTCATTGCTGATTTTCTTGATTCATACAAACAACAAGAGGGCAAACCAAAAGACTGGAGATATTACTATGTCAAATATTCCGATTTTAGGAAAAATGAAGAAGGCTTTTATCACTGGCCGGATCCACAAAAGCAGTATGAATCGGTAATGATGCGTAGAACTACACTTGGGGGGTTTCATTGGTCGCCCTTCCTGGTAGCAATAAAAAACCGATTAGAAGGCAATGTGATTCTAGAAAATTATGGCGCCCCATTGATATTGATCAAAGGCAACATGTCTTTAAGAGTAAAGAACTATAACATTGGGTTTAAACTAGAAGCCGTTGATGAACAAAGCAAAGAACTCCTTGAAGCCATTCGACAGTTAAACTATGTAAATTCAAACGATATCATTAGAATCAACCAAAATGAGGGCGGTTTGGATATTGAAGACAGAATCACAAGAGGAGTGGAGGTGTTATCAGCATTAATGACATTTGATATGCCAGTACCTACAATAACAGAAGACTCCTCTTCACCGGTCTTGACAGATTAAGAAATCCTTATTAGCACAAATAGCAGTTTTCCAACCATTTCCTCTTTCATTGTATTGCAGGGAAGGTAAAAGTCAGGCTCCATAATTCATTTCAAATTAAATTGAACGAACTTAAAGGCATTTGTTTGATTTGAAATGAATTATGGAGCCTGATTATTTAAGATAAAGTGGAAGCATATTTGTTGCGTATGCAAGGTGTAATTGTGGATAGTGAGATTTTTGATAGATAAGGCTAGACGAAACACTACCATTCCTCAATACTGGTACAGGTCTAGATATTAGTACAGGTCTAGCGCCTGCTTGAACTTCTGCACTAATCGATCTTTTAAAGATCTTGGTTGTACCACTTTCACGCTTTCCCCATAAGACAGCATTAGGCGTTCAAATTCAAAATTTATGATCAGTTCCAACTCAACTTCTAATGTGTTTGCAGAAATCCATCTTGCTTTCTGTGACCCATGTATTGGCTTTGACTCTACGTACCTTCCAGTTCTATCTGGAAAGTGAAGAACAATGTTTTCTACTTTGCTTTCGATGGGCTTTGTTACGCCAATGATGTCATCAAAGTAGTCTGCCCAGTCAATTTGATCATTGGGTTTATAGGCATCTTCTGTTTCTTGAATAGCTACCATACGGTCCAGGGCTAAATTCCAGTCGTATCTGTCAGTGTAAGGGTTAAAGCCAAACAAAAACCATCTGTTGTTATATTGCTTTAAATAATAAGGATGAAGAGTTACTTCAAAGGCCGCCTCGCTTTCAAAGGGTTGGTACTGAACCTTTAGTACTTTCTTGTAATAGATAGCATTATGCAGAATTCCTAAATGTTCTATTCCCTTTAAGTATTGGTTACTGTCAAAATCTATGATGGCGTTTTGTTCAGGTGCAGAAGACATTCCCTGGTTGAGCTTTGGAAGCAACTCGTGTATCCACTCAAATTGGGGCATGCCTTTGAACTGAGAAAGAATCTCAACGGCAGTTTTAAGTTGATTTACTTCTACCTCATTCAGAGGCATGTTATTGATAGAGAAAGAAGGGTCTTCGTATCGGTAGTATACTTTTTTTCCATCGCGGTACCTGGCCAGTTCAATAGACCAACCTTCGGCGCTTTCCATAAAAGTAATATCATCCAGAATTTGCCTTCTACTGATTCCTCTTGAATTTGGGTCTATTTCAAATAGTTGTCTGTTACAAGCATCTATGAGGTCTTGGATAAAATAACGCCTCCCTGTGTTTCTGAAACAGTTGTCCAATACCTTGTACCGCATCATTGCATTCTTATTCCTGGCCATATGTGTTTTTATTTATGAATGCAGTTCTGCTGCACAGGTAACAATTTCCTTTGCGATGTAATTGTTGTACAAACCCCTGCAAAATAAAGATTAAGACATTACATTTGTGCAGTTCTACTGCACAGTTCTATCTTTACTTTGCAACATGTTCTTTGAATGCCTGCTCTAAGATTTTGATTTTTGCCAACTGTCGTGGCGGAGCAATCCAAAACGAAAATCGGTTGGTGTCCTGCAGTAATGCGGGATGAAGGTTTGAATGTTATTTTCTGTTTTTCAGATGTGTTACATTTTGACTTTATTAAATGATTCTTTATGATTTATATTTTCTTTATGAGATATGAATTGTCTTGATTCTAATTGTTGATCATAAACAAAGAAAATAAGAGCAGGCATTCAAAACATTTTAGCTATCTAGATGAACTTGACAGAAGAACAGCACCAATACATAATTACCTCTTTCAGCAAGATGAAGACCAAAGAAGACTTTCTTGGACTTCTTAACTATGCAAAAGGCATTCTATTGGGGAAGAAGGCTGTTCCTTTTGAAATAAAACACCTCAACTTTCATAGCAACCCTAAGGCAAATCCAAAGAGATATGTGGCTTTTGCCGTCAAAAAGAAATCAGGAGGGAGAAGAACCATTCATTCCCCAACCAAAGGGTTGAAGTCAATTCAGAAATGCCTTAACCTTATCTTGCAAACCATCTATGCAGATCATCAGCATCCGGCAGCCCATGGTTTTGTTTCGAATAAGTCAATTGTAGATAATGCACGGGTGCATACCAATAGTGTATATATCTTCAATATAGATCTTAAAGATTTCTTTCCCAGCATTGATCAGGCAAGAGTTTGGGGACGCCTTAGATTTCCTCCTTTTAACCTTAATGAAAAAACTAGCCGTCTTGACTTAGCTGGTATTATTGCGTCTTTATGCTGCCACAGCATGGAGATAGAGCGATTAGATGAGGCGGGCAACTGGAAAAAAGAAGTAAGGAATGTTTTGCCGCAAGGCGCTCCTACATCTCCTACCATCACTAACATCATATGCCAACAATTAGATTTTTACTTGACGGCTGTTGCCAAGCGATTTAAGTTAAAGTACAGCCGCTACGCTGATGATATTACCTTCAGTTCCCAGCATAATGTCTATCAAAAAGATGGTGAGTTCTTGAAAGAACTACACCGTGTCATAGCTGCTCAAAATTTTCATTTAAACGAGAGTAAAACCCGCCTTCAAAAGCAAGGATATCGCCAGGAGGTAACAGGCTTGGTAGTAAATGAGGAAGCGAATGTGCCAAAAAGGTACATAAAGCAGCTTCGAATGTGGTTATATTATTGGGAGCAGTATGGATATGAAAGAGCATATTCGTACTTTATGCACCAGTATATAGCTGATAAGGGGCACCTGATCAAAGGGAAGCCTGACATGGCTTATGTGATTGAGGGTAAGCTGAACTATCTTAAGATGGTGAAGGGAAGGGAGAATAAGCTGTTTGCTCAGCTCCTTAAAAGGTACCAAAAATTAGCTGTAAATGAGAAAGCTTTCAACAAAGCTTCTGATAAACTAAATAAAGACCTTTTTCAAAACAATAGAGAATTACACTTAGATAAAGTTTTAGATATCCTAGTTGCTGAAGGATTAGAAAAAGCAATGGAATTTTATAAAAAATAGTTTACTAATTACACAATGTCAAACAACAACCAGTTGAGTATCAAAGAACTTGTCTTACAAAATCAAGAGGCAATAGCTATTAAAGCAATTTCTGAAAAGATTTACACATTGATGCAAAATATCAGAAATGGTGGTTCGGATTCTGATTATCAAAGACGATGGGTATGGGAACTACTTCAGAATGCTATGGATACAACCAATAGCGAAAGAGATACAGTTGTTGAAATTGACATTGACAAGGAAGGCCGCTCTCTATCTTTTAAACATAATGGCAATCCATTCAAGGTAGATAATATTACCTATTTGGTTAATCAGCAATCATCTAAACCTAGAAGGATTAATGTTAAAGACAAGGCAAGAACTATTGGAAAATTTGGAACAGGATTTATTACTACACATTTACTTTCAGAAAAAGTAACATTAAAAAGTACCGTACAAGCAGGCGAAGAGGGTCATAAAGAATTTGAATTACTACTTGACCGTTCTGGAAGAGATGAGCAGGAGTTATATGATGGTGTAAAGACTGCCATGAATGTGCTGCTTACATTAGATACTTTACCTGATGTAACTGACTATAACGCACAAAAAACTAATACCGAGTTTATTTATCACTTAGATGAAAACGGGGTTGCTGTTGCCAATGTTGGGATAGAGGATCTAAGGTTATGCCTTCCTTACACTATGGCCTTTGTAAGAACGATATCTAAGGTTTCAATAAATGATGGCTTAACTTTTACTTACCAAGGTTCAGAAGAATTTGTTGAAGGAATTTATCTGCACTCCATACATTTTTCTGATGAAGATGAATGTAAACATATTTTAACAATTGAGAGCAATGTAAAAGATGCAACAATTGCTTTTGAAGTTATCAAGGATGGAGAATGTATTCGTTTTAAAAGCCCAACCAAGGGCTGCCCTAAACTGTTTTGCAATTATCCTTTCATTGGTACTGAAGAATTTAATACTCCTGGGATTTTAAATAGTTCTAGTTTTAATATCTATCAAGAGAGGAGAAACGGCATAATCTTAAAAGATGCGATTACACCTGAGATTGAAGAAAACAAAGAACTCCTAAAGGAGTGTAATAATTTATTCATAAAGCTTTTAGATTTTATCAAGCAAAGTACCTTTCAGTTTAAGGATACTTATATTTTAGCTGATTTTCAGCAGCCAAAAGAATATGAATGGCTTTCAAAGAAATGGTATGAAACTGAAATCTTAAAACAGGCTCACGCTGCCCTCCTTACTGCAAAAATTGTTGAAGTTGAGCAAAATGGACTAATCGAAAAAATTTCCATTGTTGAAGGTAGTGCTTTTGTTAACTTTCCCTTCCATAGGGAAGCTGAAGTTCGCGATGAAATTTTTAACCTATGTAATGTTGGTAGGCACTTTAAACTACCATTGAAAGCTCATATTCATCAATGGCATAAGATAAATTGGTGGGAGGAAAAATATAATCTTAGTATAAAAAGCATAGCCTCTTGGTTTTCAACATTTACCAAAATTAGTTTAATCCAGGAGACACTAGGCTTAAGTGATAAAGAATTTGACCTATGGTTAAACTGTTTTTATTCTTTAATTAATAAAGATGAGAGTATAGTCAATTCTATCAATCAAAATAAAATTAAAGTTTACATAAACCAAAATAACGATTTATGCACTAAGAGCTCAATATTTCTAGACGCAGGAGATATTGGTTCAGAGTTGAAGGATATTGTAGTTAAGTTAGGACATGATTATCGATCTATATTATTAAATGAGAACTGGTTGATAAGGGGTGCTATTTCAATTGATAATACAAAGGTGATTGATGCTAAAACGGTTTCTCATTTTATCCAAGATAAAATAGCTAAGCTTAATGCAGATAAGGTTAAAGGTATAATTCTTCCGGATAAGATAAAAGACGCATTTAGCAAATTGTATACTTGGTTTGTTAACAACCCTCACAAAGCTAAAGACCTGTTTGGAGATTTGTACTTCAATAAAGAACATAGGTTATGCGACGAAAGGGATATTGCGTTGTCTATGGAATTAAGTTCACAAGCCAATACTTTTTTAGAAAAATTCGGTGCTTCTAATTTTGATGAACTAGAAAAAATGATGGTCATTAGGCCAAAGAAAGGCCAGGAACCACTTGATCCTGATAATTTATTAATTAGCTTAGGGATTACAACTGCTAAAGATTTAGAAAGGGCTAAACAAGAAAATGCGAATGATAAACGTATTTCTGAAGCTTTACAACATATATCAGTTGGAGATATTGATAGGTTTCATAAAGTTATTGAAATCATAAATAGGGCATTAACCAATGTAAAAAATCATTTACTCACATTACCTGATTATGATTGCACTAATTGGGCACAAAAAAGTTTGACAACTGTAAGTGGTGTCCTGAAGAATGGGAAAGAAATTAATTTGGTGATTAGACCCGCTGATGGAGGTCAGATCATTATCTTTTACCCAGAAGAGGTTCTGGCTCTAGAAAAATTAAACACAGAACTCTGGTATGACAATGAGGTTGACCAGAATGTTTATTCTTTTGGAAGGTTCCTTAGAAGGTCTAAAGTGAATAGATTACCAATTTAAGGTAAATAGATTATGCCAGCAAATAAAGATCAGCTGCTTAAACTTATTGACTTCATTCAAGAAGTATCTTCTGAGACAGGGAATGAGTGGTTTAAAGATGCTCTATTAGAAAAGATTGATTCAAAGAACAAAGATAAAAAAGCAGAAACTGATAATATATTAGATGATAGATATGACTTTTCAACCGGGTCATTTATCAAACTACAAAGAAAAGTATTTAAGGCAAAAGCTTTAGAGTTCTATCGAGATGTTAGAAATCAAAAATTAAAGAATGAGCTTATAAAAGATTATGTTGATATGCTGTGGTTCAAGATGATAAATGTTGTGGACAGATACTTCTTATACCTTTATTATCAAATAGAGAATATGTTAAACTATTATATTAACAACTCCGAAGCTTTTTCAAAAATTTCTTTAGATCCAAGTAAATACCAAGTAGCCTTTACAGATAAATTTAAAGTATCAAGTAAAGATTATTTCTTTAAAAACGGCAGTCCTGTAGAAATCCATAAAATAAACTCTATATGGGCTAAAATCGTCTTCTGGGCTATTGATACTAATAATACGGAATGGATTAAAAAAAACAAATCTACAATTGACACTTTAATAAACTCAAGGAACTTAAGCAGCCATAGAGATAGCCAACAAACAAATGAAAGGGTAGTGGAAATCACTTTAAAACAAATCAAAACCTATCAAAAAAAAGATGATTTATATAATTCGTACCCTCTTAATTTATTGAAATTTCTCAAATCTACTGTTGTATAGATTAAGCCAGCAGAATTTCAGATGTAATTGTTATTAACAACAAAGCATGGGCATATTTCACCACTTCCAGCACCTTTCCCTAAGTAATGACCAATCCTCCGCTTTAGAAAAAATTGAGAATTTCCTTAATAGTAACACTCAGGTATTCCTTCTTAAAGGATATGCGGGTAGTGGAAAAACCACCATCCTAAAAGGATTGGTTGAGTTTTTAGGGGCGGAGAAGAAGAATTTTGCATTGATGGCTCCTACCGGAAGAGCCGCAAAGGTAATTCGGGAGAAAACTGGGCAAGAAGCCTTTACTATACACAAAAGCATCTACAGCTATGATGAATTAGAGGAGGTTGAAATTGTGGATGAGGAGGGCGGCCAGTCTTTCTGCTACTTTTTTAAGGTGAGAAACAATACAGATGTAGCGAGTAAAATCTTTATTGTAGACGAGGCTTCAATGGTGTCAGATGCGAAGAGCCAGGGCGAGTTCTTCCGGTTTGGCTCAGACCAATTACTCACTGATTTATTTGAATATACCCGTGTCACAAAAGGGAATGCGCATTCCAAGATCATCTTTGTAGGCGACCCCTGCCAACTCTCACCGGTTGGTGATAACAGCTCCAAAGCATTTGATCGAAAGTACCTGGAAGAGAAATTCCAGGTGAGCATTGAAAGTGCAGAAATGAGGCAGGTAAAGCGCCAAGGTGGGAACAGTGGAATTCTAAGGGCTGCTACTAAGATCAGGCAAAGCCTATCCTCTGGCTTTTTCAATGACTTCAATCTTCAGGCCAATGGCAGGGATATTCTTAATCCTACATATGAGACCTTTCTCCAGGCATACTTCAATACAGGGAATCCCAAGATCATAATTGCTTCTAAAAACAAAACCTGCCTTACCCTCAACCAACAAATAAGGAAACACCGTTTCGGTGAAGCGTCATTACCTGTACAGAAAGCAGACATAGTAATCCTCGGTGCCAACAATTACCGGAAGGGTATATTCAATGGGGAATTTGCCGTAGTCAATGAGGTATCTCCTGCGGTTGTATCCAGGAACGTAACTTTCTATCCCTCCTTAAAGCACAAGGCCTCTACTACTCCAAAAGGCACAGTAACTGTTACCTTAACTTGGAGGTTCGTTGAACTGGTTTTCCCCGATGCTGAGAGTAGTAATAAGCAGGTATCTGGCTATATTCTTGAAAACTTCCTTTACGGTGACAATTACCTAACTCCAGAGGAGACCCAGGCGCTTTATGTAGATTTCAAGAACCGAAATAAAGGATTGAAACCAAAGACAGATGAGTTTAAAGAGGCAATCATAAACGATGAATTCTTTAACTGCCTTAAAATAAAGTACGGCTATGCTGTCACCTGCCATAAAGCGCAAGGTGGGGAATGGGACAATGTGTTCACAGTTTGGGACCATGAAAATAGAGAAAACTTCAACTGCTACAGGGATCCACAATTAAGGGCTGGTAAATCTAATGAGGGGTTCTACCGGTGGGCCTACACTGCGGTTACAAGAGCCTCACAAAACCTGTTTGCCATCAACCCGCCCAGGTTCAATTCATATTCTACTTTGGCCCTTGTGGATATGCCTGTGCTTAATGCGTTGAATGAGCTCACAAATAGCCAAAGACAGGCGCAAGAGGTTGTACTTGATGACACCCTCCTTACAAAACTTGCTCAAGTTGGCTTAGTGGAACAGGCTATTCCACTGCAAGATCATTTTATCAATGTGCAATCCGCCCTGCAAAAGCATTTCATTGAGGTGACAGGTTGGCAAAGGAAAAACTTAGAGGTTTTCTATCTGTGCCAGCGAGAAGGCAAGAAAGCAGGAATAAAAACTTGGGTAAACCAGCAATTGGTGTTCAATGGGAAATACCAGGTACTCCCTGCAGCTACGAATGATACTGCTTTTTATACTGAAATAGAGGCGACCCTTAAGACGATGCCTGCTGTTACGGTTAAAAGGAGTAGCACGGCAACAATCCTTGCCAGACTGGAATTTGAATTTGAATTGGAGGAGAAGTTCCCTTTTACCCGCATCCTATTTGATGACGTCGTTGCCCTTTTTCAAAATACAGCTATCACAATCGAAAATGTGAAGCACCAACAATATAAGGAGCGCTACAACTTTATTCGTCAAAGTGAAAAGGCTACCCTAGATTTTGAATATAACTCGAAAGGATTCTTTGGCAGGGTTGTTCCTGTTCCGAACAAGACTAATAGCCAACTCCTAGTAAGTGATATTTTTAAAGCCCTCCAAGAACTTAAATAGGAAGAGTATGCCAACTAAAGAGATAAAAGAGCTTAGGAAGGCCGGCAAGTTAGAAGAAGCCTATACTATGGCTAAAACCGAGTTAGAGGCTGAACCTGACAATATTTGGGCAAAACGCAACATGAGTTGGGTGTTGTATAGCCAGTTAGACAATGCTTCAGACAATGTATCCCATTTCATCCAAAAGATTGATGAGCTAGAAGCCCTCGGCCTACCCAGTAGCGAGGAAATGCTTTTTGACAACCTTTCTATCGTGATTGCGAAAGCAGTTAGGCACTTATCTCTAAACCGCACCCAGGATATAAGAACGACACAAACTTTATTAGTTGAGCTTATTTTCAGCAAGATCAAAAGTCTTCCCCTAAAGAAGCCATCCTTATGGTATTCATCGCTATACAAAGCGTTTCATAAAGCTTTCAAAGATCTAGATTCCTACATACCCTTTGCAGATTGGTGGGATTTTGACAATTTCAGGGAAGAAGACTACCAAAAAGAAACATTACCCAATGGCAAAGAATTAATGCCTCTCGTAGAGCAGGCATATATCGCTTACGCCAAGCAATTGCTCCCCAAGCAAACAGGTCCTGGGGAAATAACGTTTGACCGGGAAAAAGCAGAAGCTTTCATGCCCAAGCTGGATTACATCATAGAGACGTACCCAAGTTTCGTGTACCCCGCCTTTTACAAAGCAAAGCTATTATTGGCTATGGGAGATGATAAAAACCTATTGGCAGCCATAATTCCTTTCGCTAAAAAGAAAAGAAACGACTTTTGGGTTTGGGATGTCTTAAGCGAGGCTTTCAAGGGTGATGAGGAAATGATTCTAGCTTGCTACTGCAGGGGTTTACTTTGCCATAGCCCAGAGGAAATGCTTGTTAGCCTTCGCCAAAGGTTAGCAGGAATCTGTATTGCTAAGAAACTCTACAGTGAGGCCAAAACTGAAATCGAAAAATTAGTAGCAGCCAGGAGTGCCAACAGCTGGAATATCCCTTCTATTGTCACCAACTGGCAAAACGAACCATGGTATAAACAAGCTTCAGCGAGGAAGACAAACATTGAATTCTATAAACGATACGAGCAGACAGCTGACAGCATCTTATTCCACGATGTCCCAGAAGAAAGCATCATTGTTTCTTTTGTCAATACAGACAAAAAAATGCTCAACTTCATTACTGCTGACGGCAAAATCGGCTTCTTCAAGTATGATCGATTTTTGAAGAAAGTGGCCTTAGGAGATACCTTGAAAGTACGTTTCAAAAATAACAATAGGGAAGGCGCCTGCCAGGTGTATACAGCTGCCTTAACCTCAGATGAAGCCCTCAAAAACCTGTACCTAAAGGAAATAGATGGAACTGTTAAAATTCCAGAAGGAAAAGGATTCGGCTTTATTGATAATATATTTCTCAATCCCTCCCTTATATCTTCCAAGAGACTAGCTACAGGGATGCACGTTAAGGGACAGGCTATGAACACTTTTGACTCTAAAAAGAATCAATGGGGTTGGAAGGTGGTAACAATTCTCCAATGAACCGCATAAGTATTTAGGTCGATATGGTTACAGAGTTCACCATCCTGTTGATCTTTTTAGGCCTTCTTAATACTATAGACAAGCTGAGAATACAAAAGCAATTATTTTATCCCCTTTAACAAATGATGGATAGTGCCCTTCAAGAAGGGTTTACCTGTCCTTGTAACATATCCCTCTCTGTTCAACTCCCCCGCAATCCTTTCAAAAGTATACCCCTTCTCTCGATAGATATTGATCAAAGTAAGAGCCTGCCGGTTCTGCTTATTCAAGCTTGCGTTATTCTGCCGAACCTCCAATCCTTTCCGGCGCGCCTCAGAAGTTAGGTTTTTAGGGGTACCTAATATAAAGCCCTGTTCTTTTTTAGCCTTAAGTGCTGCCTTAGTCCGGGAAGAGATAAGCTCACGTTCATGCTGGGCAAGCACAGCAAAAATCCCAATGGTCAGGGTATTCGCTTCCGGCATATCCGCGCAAACGAAATCTACCCCGCTGTCGCGCAAGGTAAAAATGAATCCAGCATTCCTGCTTAGCCGGTCAAGCTTGGCGATAATGAGGGTAGCCTGGTTCCGCTTTGCCCGGTCAATCGCCATTAGCAGTTCTGCGCGGTTATTCTTCTTCCCGCTCTCTACCTCCGTGAACTCCTCCAAGATCGAATCATCCTGCTTTACGAACTGGCGTACGGCTGAACGCTGCGCCTCCAAACCGAGCCCTGACTGTCCTTGTACTTTGGTGGACACTCTATAATAAGCGACATATTTCCGCATCTTTCTTCTTTTTTCCCTGAAACCTGACAAAAGTACCGATAAAAACAGGCTCGTCAAACTTTACAAACGGACGTTTATGAAGTTTGACAAAGCCGATTTATGTTATTAACTGCCGCATTAAGCATATGCCAGAGTACTTCTCTTTACTCAGATAGAGTACCATCGCTTTTATTGAATAAAGCAGGCGTAAAGGTGAACAGTAAAATCACCCGCTTGTACTAGCACGTTGGGAAGGGCGTCAACCATGAATTCCTTAGAAAGCAGCGGGGCGAGTACGGAGATAATTTCCTCCATGGCATCTGAGCTTACCAGAGGTTAGGTAAGCGGCTGGTGCACGCGCCACCTTTGGCATTGTGTACGCGTTGCCGGCATTTTTTATAGAATATCTATACTGTTAGACAATTAAACCTTCTACGTCTCTCGTTCCGCACATGGTTGTTCCCACTGCCGCTACTCGTTAAAGGAAGTGCGCTTCAATTTCCGGTATTAATGGATAGTGAATGTTATATATAAACTTCATGATATGCTTCGATATGCTTCGGACCAATTCCAACTAACAAAGAATTCCCGATGTACCAGTACGCAGTCTTGCCCGGTTTCCTGATAGACTGGGATGCCATCAAAATAAATCGGGCCGTAGGGGAGGCAGCCACTTTCCCTGTCTATCCTAAGGGGAAGCCCATTCCGGCTTTGATAGCAGGAAGCATAATGGGGAATGCCACCCCAGTTCCCCGGGGAAGACCTACCCAATACTCCCCAAGCCAATAGTGCCTGGGACATAATCTATATAACATGAGAATTACGGATGGGCACCTACCCACGGCAGGCAAGGTCAGGCTTACACACAGGCAGGCTAATCAATGCCACGAAAGGGAGGGCATTACAGAAAAAACTGACAAGCCACCGCGAAACAGCGTGTTTCTCCTTGTCCTGACGGCTTTCCTCACGTTCGGTTGCGGCCATGAGGATGAGGAACTGAAAGTCACTAGGCCTGGGTGGGTTACCTACCATGCGTCAAACTCCCTGCTGCCCGACAACCAGGTCAATGCCATTGCCATAGGGCCTGGAGACGTCAAATGGGTCGGCACGTCCAAGGGCCTTGCCCGAATCAACGGCGAAAACTGGACGGTCTTCAGGGATGGGAACTCCGGACTGCCGTCCTCCAAAGTCCAGGCGCTGGCTGTGGAAGAGGACGGCACCGTATGGGTGGGCACCGACAAGGGACTGGCCGGGTACGACGGAACATCCTGGTCGAGCTACACCACCGCCAACAGCCCTCTGCCCGATGACGCCATCATGAGCCTCGCCCATGACGAGAGGCGCGGCATCACCTGGGTGGGCACCGCCAAGGGCCTGGTGAAAATCAGCAATGACGGGGATTGGAGCCTATACGACGAGATAGAGGGGGACCTGATCCTTTCCATGGCAGTGGACCGGGACGGCACGCTGTGGCTGGGGACCTTCGACCACTTCTCGTTCCGGGGGACAATCAGGAAGTTTGACGGGGAGAGATGGGCCAACTATCCCCTGGACCGGCTGGGCTACCCCTCCGCCTTCCCGTATGCGGTGGCCGTCGGTGATGACCAATCCGTCACGGCGGTTGTCACCGGCACCTCCGTGAGATCCGTGATCAGGTTCCGGGGCGGCGGGTGGCAGGAGGTCAGCGGCCCGACGGACGCCTTCGGGCTGAGGGCCCTTCTGGTGGAGGGCGGGGAGGCATGGGTCGGCGGCAATGCCCTCTACCGCTTCGGAGGCGCGGAGGCGCTAACCGTTCCCCTTACGGGTGTCGGCACCGGGGTGCTGTCCATGGCCATGGACAGCCGGGGAAACCTATGGCTGGGTACCGTCAGCGGCGGGGTTGCAGTGTATCGAAAGGAGCCTCCATCCGCATCCAGGGTCCGGGCTAGCGGCAAAAAGTAAATATTTACCGATGATAGAGATCATAGACCTGAGCCAAGAGATTTACACGGACATGCCCGTGTACAAGGGACTCCCGGAGGTGAGGATCTCCATGCACAGCTCCCACGAGGAATGGGAGGGCATCACCGACCCCGGCACCGTCTCCCCGAGCGTGAACGCGCTGGAGATGGGGGAGCACACCGGGACCCATGTGGACGCACTGAGCCACATGTCCCGCGGGAACAGGGGCCAGTCCATCGATACGATGCCCCTCTCGATGTTCTACACCGAGGGAATCTGCCTGGACCTCTCCCATAAGGGCATGGGGGAACTCATCGAGGCCGACGAACTGGGGGAAGCCTGTTCCCTGGCGGGTTTGGGTATTGAGAAAGGGGACACGGTGCTGATCCACACCGACCACCACCGCAGGGCGTTCGGCGGGGAGGGCTGGGCCAGCGGGCCCGGCCTGAGCGCCGGAGCCACCCGCTGGCTGGGAGAGAGAGGGATCGCCGCGTTCGGAGTCGAGACGATGTCCCCCGGGGTCTCGGGGCTCAGCAACAGAGAGGTGCACCGCATCTGCGGGCAGCTCGGTTTCACGCACTACGAGAACCTGGTGAACCTCCATCTACTGGTGGGCCGCGGGCGGTTCCGCTTCATCGGGCTGCCCCTGAGGATCCGGGGCGGCACCGGTTCCCCCGTCCGGGCGGTCGCAGTTTTCGGGGACCGCTGAGGGCACTTGCCCACGGCTATGGATGAACATCTGATGCCATCCCTCTGCCCATAAGACACTTAGGATACCTTTGGCGAAAACCAACAGACGAATTAAAATGGAAAACGAGAGAATCAAAAACATCAGGTCGGAGACACTGTCCGACAACTGGTATACCCTGGAAAAGGTGACCTATGAGTACCGAAGCAGTAGAGGGGAGTGGGAGACCCATTCCAGGGAGGCCTATGACCGGGGGAACGGGGCCACCATCCTGCTCTACAACAGGGAGGCGGGCACGGTCATCCTGACCAGGCAGTTCCGCCTGCCCACCTTCCTGAACGGGAACCGGGACGGGCTGCTCATAGAGGCCTGCGCCGGGCTGCTGGACAGGGACAACGCCGAGGACTGCATCCGGAGGGAGGCGGAGGAGGAGACCGGCTACAGGATAACGAAAGTACAGAAAATCTTCGAAGCCTACATGTCACCCGGTTCCGTCACGGAGATGCTTTACTTCTTCGTGGCAGAGTACGACAAAGGGATGAGGGTCAGCGAGGGGGGAGGGCTGGCCGACGAGCAGGAGAACATCGAAGTGCTGGAACTGGATTTCAGGGAGGCGCTGGGGATGATCGGGACCGGGGAGATAAAGGACGGCAAGACCATCATGCTGCTCCAGTATGTTAAACTGCATCATCTATTGTAATGCTTACATAAGCTATCCCCTACCATCCGCAATTTTTTCGATGCAGATTAACCTCAGGTGACACAAACAGATAATAGCTTAAGAAACTCCGGATGGAAGTATATGCCCTAGAAATAAAGTTTGAAGCGAATGGGAAAGAAGACACCCTTTATCCGGCTGTCTTAAAGAATGGGCAGGACACAATCCTTGTTGATTGCGGTTATGCTGGCTTCATGCCCCTGATCCAAAGGGAAGCACAAACCCAAGGTATTGCGCTTCGGGATCTTACCGGCATCATTATCACCCACCATGACATAGACCACCTAGGAGGTGCATTTGAGTGGAAGGAAGAGTACCCTTGGGTAAAAATCTATTCCTCCGCCATAGAGGCAGGGTATATTTCTGGCGGTGAGAAGTCACTAAGGCTAGCGCAGGCGGAAAACCTCTATGACGCCCTGCGTCCGGATCAAAAGCCGCGAGCATTACTGTTCCAGGAAATGCTCCGTAGCGTTAAACCGGTTGCTGTGGACTATACCTTTGCCGGTGACGAAGACACGCCTTTCTCAAACGGGGTTAAGGTTATCCATACTCCCGGCCATATGCCGGGGCATATATCCCTTTACCTAAAAGACAGTAAGACCTTGGTTGCCGCTGATGCCCTTGTTTATGAAGAAGGAGAGCTTCGGATAGCCAATGTGAATTTCACCCTTGATTTGCCGCAGGCGGTCGCTTCCATCCGAAAACTCATGGACCTGGAAATCGATAAGCTTGTATGTTACCATGGGGGAGTTGTTGAGCATGATATCCAACAAAGATTAAGCAAACTGTTACTCCAATACCCCCAGTCTGACTTGCCCTGGAATCCAGGGGCAGAATGAACACTGTTGGATAGACATGGGATAAACATAAGGGAGAATGTACACTCCTGTAGTATGTCCTTTTCATGTCAGAGCACTTACAGAGTGGATAAGGCTAAACCTGTGCAGTTCTCTGATTGAAACTTATTCTCCTATTTTTTACTACACCTTTCCTAGATTCAAAGTGGCACAATGCGATTATCCAGCCTGAATAAATACCCTAGTAAATGGCTGATTGGTGGCTTTCTGATGCTGGCAGGGCTCGTGTCCGGCTGCCAGGAGGAAGACCGGCTTCCCTCCCCGAGTGTCGGTGACAGAGAGGTTATAAGGATCCCCGTTGTGGTTCATGTCCTCTATGACCGGGAAGAGTTCAATATAAGCGATCAGAAGATCCACTCCCAGATAGCGGTGCTGAATGAGGATTTCCGGAGAAGGAACGCGGATCACCCTAACACACCGCTGGAGTTCAGGGACTTGGTGGCCGATGTAGGGATTGAGTTCGTGCTGGCCTCCCAAGACCCCGAAGGGATGCCTACCGATGGTATCACCAGGACCCATAGTACCGTAGGCGGGCTCGAGGGGCATGATCGCCAGAAACCGATCGAGGAACTGAAGCTATTCTTCACAGGCATGGGTGGGCATGACGCTTGGCCGTCGGACCGTTACCTGAATATTTGGGTAGCGGAAATGAGCGACAGGCATGGAAGGGTTGGCTTGGCCGGGTATGCCCAACCACCCGGGGTAGATCCCCGAATTGACGGTATAGTGGTAGACCCCCGGGTTTTCGGCACTCTGCCCCCATTGGCGGATGGACATACCTTAGGCCGGACAGCTACGCATGAAATCGGCCATTGGTTGAACTTGTTCCACCTGATAGGCCATACCCCAAACGGCTGCCAGGGCACAGACCTTGTCGGGGACACCCCGCCCACCAGCACCTATTATGTAGGGACACCTACCTATCCGCAGTCTTCGTGTGGCGCAAGCAGCATGTTTATGAATTTCATGGAACGGGTTGATGACGGAGCCATGTGCATGTTCACGATAGGCCAAACGGCGAGAATGCGGGCCGTGTTCGCGCCAGGTGGCCAGAGAAACAAGCTGTATGAGAATATAAGAAGCAAATAGGAAGCGCTGTTATCCATTGCTTCCTACTGCAATCGTAGACAGCGCATAGGTGTTTCATAAGGCGGTCGGTCCCAGCGATAAATATAAATGGTCAGCTTATTCAATTAGCTGGAGCATCTTTGATATTTTATCTAATTAACATAATGTAATTTATAGGACGGTAGGTAAACTCCTGGAATAGCTTTACACCAAGTGTATAAAGTTATGAATACAAGGGAATTAAAAGAAACCACAAGAAGAGATTACTCGTCTAAATCCAGAAGAAAGATTGTCGAAGAATTTCGTTCCGGAATGCTTACCATCCGGCAATGCACGAAACGATACCAAGTTCCGGTATCCATCCTGCAAGATTGGAACCGCTGGTATTATAAAACACGGCTGCTGAAGTATTTCAGGCCAAAACCATCTCTGCCTATGGAGCCCACCATTGATCAACTAAAGCAGCAATTAGCGGTTGCCCAGGCACAACTAGCGCAGGAAAAATTAAAGGCCACGGCCTTGGAAACCATGATTTCGGTGGCCGAGAAGCAGTTAAAGATAGAAATCAGAAAAAAGTATGGTTCCAAACAGTCCGGGAGCTGAACACGCAGTATCCCCTGACCGGCCTGGGGAAACTGTGCGGGTTGTTTGGGAAATCACGGCAAGCCTACTACGGGCAGTTACGGCAGCAAGACAAAGAAGGGGTAAGTAAGGTGGCTGTTTTAGAGCAGGTGATGAGGGTTCGGCAGCAACTGCCCGGCATCGGCACGGATAAGCTGCACCATCTTTTGACGGGCTTTTTGGCCGAGCACCGCATAAAGCTGGGCCGGGATAAGCTATACGGCTTGCTGCGGGAGCACCATCTACTATGCCACAGGAAGCGCAAACGGGCCAGGACCACCGATTCCCGGCACCCTTTCCACAAGTACGCAAACCTGGTGAAAGAACTTCCGGTTACCCGTCCCAACCAGGTATGGGTAAGCGATATCACCTACATCAGGACAGGGAGTTCTTTCAGCTACCTGAGTCTGGTCACGGATGCTTATTCCCATAAAATCGTAGGGTGGGCGGTGGCGGAAACATTGCACACCGAAGGCCCTCTGGCGGCATTGCAGATGGCGGTCAAAACGCTGCAAAAGGGAAAGGAGAGCCTCGTTCACCATTCTGACCGCGGCTTGCAGTACTGCTGCAGGGATTATATCGGGTTACTCTCCTCCCACTGCATTCAGGTCAGCATGACCAGCCAGGGAGATCCGGGTGAGAACGCCATTGCCGAGCGGATCAACAGGACCATCAAAGAAGAGTTCAATTGCCGGGCATTCCTAACTTTCGGACAGGCTAAGGCTACCATTGCCAAAAGCATACAAGCCTATAATGACCTTCGGCCCCATGCCTCCTGTGATTACCTGACCCCCAACCTGGCCCACCGGCAGCATGGCCTGTTGAAAAAGCGATGGCGAAAGTATGATAGAAAAAGTATGAGCAAAAGTCAGTTCGCACCTATTGCAGATAGTACTTTGACCGTATAACCTGTAAAGTGTTTTCAGGAACCTACCTTTTTATTATCTAATTTCCTACTTATTTTTTTAGTTTACAATTAGGCTCTCGATTATAAGAATTATACCATATTTTAAAAATTTCAAAAGGAGCACCAAGAAACAGAGCCGTTTAATATAAACGATATCCTGAAAACAGGTTGTGATGGCTCATGTGACATACAGGCAAGAGCATATTTTTCATTTATCAGCAATTAAGATGAATTAAGGAAATATTTAAATTCCAGAGAAAGTAGGTTTTCGGAAAAGGGACTATATAGAATCTACTACTCAGCCTAGTACTTATAGCTATTTTGTTAATTTACTTTATCTTTGCATAATACTGTTTCCATCTATCAATTAATTTAATGTGAAGTTTCTACTTTACCATATCAGCTTACTGTTGCTCCTCTTTTTTCTAGGATCTTTTCAGTCAACGTATTCCCAAGGCTACTCTAACAAAGGTCGCGATTTCTGGCTTGGTTACATGTCGCATATTGAGAAGCTGGATTCCAAAATGAGTCTTTATGTCACCGCCACTTCCAGTACAAAGGTGACCGTTACCGTTGGGGAGGGCACGCTCGGCACTTTCCAGGTAAAAGCGAATGAAGTTACCGAAATCAACATAGATCCCTTCTTGGCATATATGGGCTCAAGTGAGGTAATTGAAAAGAAAGCCATCCATGTCACGTCTGAGTCCCCTATCGTAATCTATGCTCATATCTACCATGAAAGAATTTCCGCCGCCACCCTTGTTCTTCCATCTAATACCTTAGGTCGCACTTACTACGCCATGGGGTACCGTCAGTTCTACTATGAAGCGGACCCTCCAGCAGCAGCCTCCCAGATAATGGTGGTGGCATTGGAGGACAACACCATAATTGAAATTACCCCCACGGCGGCGACCCTAGCTGGAAAGCCGGAAGGGGAAACATTTTCCCCTCCCCGGCCTTTGATGAAAGGAGAGACATATCAAGTCCGGTCCCTCACCGATCTGACGGGCACCAAGGTGGAGTCAGTGGACGGAGGAAAGGGCTGTAAGCGCATCGCGGTTTTCTCCGGAAGTTCCTATGCCGTCATCCCTGACCCGATGTGTTTCAAAGGCAATACCGCCGACAACCTCTATCAGCAGCTTTACCCTGTAAGTGCCTGGGGCAGGAACTTTGTGACGGCTCCCTTTAAATCTCGCCTGGCTGGCGATATCTACCGCGTGCTTTCCTCAACCGACAACACGGTAATCAAGGTGGATGGAAAAACGAATATCAGGAACAAGGGAGAATTCTATGAGTTTGAATCGCAAGTACCCACTTTTATTTCCACCTCGGAGCCTGTGCAGGTGGCACAGTACTCAAAAACTTTCTTCTGCGATCAGGTAAACGGTGACCCCGATATGGTGTTGGTTAATCCCGTAGAACAAACCCTGAAGGAAATCACGCTTTTCTCTTCCCCAAAGTTTGAGATTGACAGCCATTACATTAATGTGATGATGAAGACTGCGGATACGGCTACCTTCCGGATAGACGGTAAGCGGGTTCCTTTCAGAAGTATCCCCCAAAATCCGGCATTTGCCTATGCACAGGAACAAGTCTCGATGGGAAATCATACCCTCCGCGCGGATAGTGGATTTAATGCCTTGGCGTATGGCTTTGGCTTCCGGGAGTCCTATGCCTACTCTGCTGGGGCCAATCTGAGCAATTTGGGGCAAAGCATCACGGTTCTTTCGGATACTCTCTGCCATACCCGGGAAATCCGGTTGAAGGGAAATGCCGATTATCGTCCGCTTTCCTGGAAGTGGTATTTTGGCGACGGTACCACCTCAAACCAACAGGAGGTAGTTCATCGGTTCACTGGCCCAGGCACCTACAACGTTTCTTTGGTCACTACCAAATCCAATGGAAATGACTGTGATTCTCAGGACTCCACTTCCGTGGAACTGAAGGTCTATGGATTCCCAGAGGTTGGGTTCTCCTTTGCCGGCGCCTGCATCAATGACAGTACCCGGTTCAGGGATGAAACAAAGCTGACCAATGGAGAAGCCATAAAAGAATGGCATTGGGACTTTGGCGATGGACAAAGTTCCCGGGAGCAGAACCCTGCCCATCTTTACCTAGCACCAGGGGCCTATTCCGTGCGACTCCGGATTCAGACCCAAGGCCTCTGCACGGATGAAATCATCCAAACGATTACCGTCAATTACCCTCCGGTGGCACAATTCAATGCTGCTGGGGCATGTAATGGTGAGAAAATAGCCTTCCGTAATCTATCCACCAGTATGGAGGGAGAAGCGGCCACTTGGATATGGGAGTTTGGTGATGGGTCCTTCTCCACAGAAAGAGACCCCTTCCATTCATTCCCAAACCCCGGCTCCTACACCGTAAAACTGAAAGCGTTTTCAGAGCAGGGTTGCCAGGATTCCACCCAACAGAGCATCACCATCAAGCCTCTTCCGGTAGCCGCCTTCAGCCTGCCTGACATCTGCGTACGGGACGAAGCGGCTTTTAAAAACGAGTCTACCATTGCGGCTGGCAATCTGAGTTACCGCTGGGATTTCGGGGACGGAACTACTTCCACTGCTCCAGTCCCCCGCCATCGCTTTGCGAAAGAAGGAGAGTACACCGTGAAACTGGTGGTCACCTCCAGCACAGGCTGCCAGGACAGTGTCTCGCACACCTACACCATTAGTAGTGCTACTCCCGTGCCCAACTTCACGGCTTCCTCCTTTTGCCAGGAACAAGGAGTGAATTTTCAGGATGCTAGTACCATTGCCTTCGGCAAGATTATCAAGCGCCGCTGGAGCTTCGGGGACGGCACTTTCTCTGATGAATCCAATCCCAAGCATTTGTACAACGAACCGGGCACCTACAGAGTCACTTTGGAAGTTTGGTCTGGCATTGTCTGCGCCGAATCCCTCACCCAAACCATTGTGGTGCTGCCTAATCCTGCCGCCAGCTTTACGACGGCCAACGTCTGCGAAGGCACTTCCGCCCGTTTTACCAACACCACCCAAAACCGGGGCAGCGGTGCCCTCACCTACACCTGGAACTTTGGGGATGGCACCACTTCCTCTGAGCTCAGCCCTACGCACCTGTACAAGGCACCTGGCACTTACACGGTAACATTAGCCGTGACAGCTAACTCCTGTGAGCAGTCGTTTACCAGTTCCATTACGGTCTACCCTACCCCAAAAGCGGATTTCTCCCCTAGCGTAGGCTGCGTGACCGATGTAGTTTCTTTCCAGGACATGAGTAGTCTTTTAAGTGGAAATCTTACTACCTGGACCTGGGACTTCGGCGACGGAACTACCGCCCGCACGCAGCATCCCACCCATAAGTACGCCAGAGAAGGTTCCTACTCGGTGAAACTCACGGTTAACACGGCGCTGGGCTGCCCTACTACCATTACTAAAACCATCACCATTTCTCCGGCACCTATCGCGTTAGCGGGACCAGACCAGCTGATTTGCGGGGCTGTTACGGCTCGTTTGGCAGCCAATACCCCTGCTCCGGCTACGGGCCAATGGTCAGTTGTACAAGGAACGGGCGGCACATTCGCAAATGCAGCGAATCCTACCACCACCTTTACCGGAACCATGGGCGGCACCTATACCCTGCGCTGGACGGTTAGCAACAGCCCTTGTGTCAATGCCATAGATGAAGTAGTAATCATGCTTCGGCCTACGCCCGAAGTGAATGCCGGTAACAATCTTGTGCTGGTGGAAGGCGAAAGTGTAGAGGTTCAGGCTACCGGTCAGGGCAAACTCACCTGGAGCCCTGCCACAGACTTAAGCAATCCTGCCATTGCCAATCCGGTCATCACCGCCTCCCATGCGGGCACTACCAAATATTACCTGAACAGTGTCTCAGAGGCGGGTTGCCCTAACGTGGACAGCATGACCGTGACGGTGGTCAAACGGCTGAACATCCCCACCGCGTTTTCGCCCAACGGCGATGGATCCAATGACACGTGGGAACTGGACGGAATTCAGGATTACCCGCGAATCAGCATTGAGATTTATAACAGATGGGGGCAGCAGGTTTACTCCACCCAAGGCTATTCCAGCCCATGGGACGGCAAACGAAACGGCAGTGATTTACCAATCGGGGCCTATTACTACATCATTGACCCACACAACGGGCGGCCTAAAATGACAGGGCCACTCACCATTCTCCGCTAACGCCAAGAGCCTATGAAGAAGAACAGCTACTTTTTGCTTTTTCTGCTCGGCCTCCCGCTTCTGGGATTGGCGCAGCAGATACCACATTACAGCCAGTACATGCTCAACCCCATTCTCCTGAATCCGGCGGTGAGCGGTACCGATAATTACCTGGATGTACGGGCCGGTTACCGGAACCAGTGGACCGGGTTGGAGGGTGCGCCAACGTCTTACTATATGAGTGCCCACATGCCCGTTGGCAAGCTAGACTACCTGAGCCCTCCCACCAGCTTCAAAGCACGGCCAGTCATAGAGAACGGGCGCATCCAGTGGCGTCCGGACCGCCGAAACAATGCGCAGAAAACCAGCCCGCACCACGGCGTGGGCATTTTGGTGCAGGCAGACAAAGCCGCCGGTCTTAAACGCACCGAGGTTCAACTGCTATACGCCTACCACCAACCGCTCACGTCCACCCTTAAACTGGCGGCGGGCGTGGCCGCCGGATTCACCCAGTTCGGGTTAAACCGTGACATGCTTACGTTTGCCGGTACCGGCGGAGACCCCGTTATGAATGCCGACGAATACAACCGTATGTTGCCAAGTATTGGAGTGGGCACGCTCCTCTACAGTTCCCGGTTTTTCCTGGGGGCCTCGGTGGCTCAGGTGCTGCCAACGCCTTTCGGGGCTCGGGAGATTCTCTCCACCGTTCCGGCCAAACAACAGCGGCATTTCTTCGGGCACGGCGGGTACCGCATTACCATCAACCATTTCCTGAGCGTGACCCCCTCTGTGGTGGTGAAGTACGCGTCACCTAGTCCGCTCTCCGTAGATGTAAACACCAAGGTTTTCTGGCGCGACCAGTTCTGGGTGGGCGGATCTTACCGGCTAAAGGATGCGGCTGTGCTAATGGCGGGTTTCCAGTACAAACACAGATTTCACCTAGGCTACGCGTATGACCTCACCACCACTGGTCTAAATCAGGTAAGCTACGGTTCGCACGAGCTTGTGCTGGGCCTCATGCTCCGCAACCGGCGCACCGTCTATTCCCCTTCGCAGTATTGGTAGGGTGTTTTGGGTGTGTTTTTGGGAAAATGGGCTTGAAACGGCAGGGATTTCCAAAAGGAAGTAAGCGAAAGCCGGTAAATAGCGCTTTGCTAAAGCAATTACTTGAACAACCCTAATAAGGTAATCTTAAAAATTCTCTTAATAAGAATTTAAAAGATAATAAATAAGGTCTTATTCTTTAGTGCCCTTAATTCTTAATAAACGCTGCCCTCTTATAAAAAAACCTAGCTTAGCTTGAAATGGGTTTAGATAAGGAGTCTCCCCTCTTCTGTGCATCAAATTATACTGGGTAACCAAATAACCATTAAGAGGACCATAAATTTTAAAGTTTTTTCCTAACCCAATTGATAATCCAGGCACCCAATCCTTACTTGTTGAACCTAAACTTAGGTCTGCACCAGGTGAGAATACAGGGGTGTTCAAATGCTCATACTGGATTCGCCCAAAGAACCCTTTACTAATACGGTGATCAGCGAACATAATAAACCCAAGAACATAGTTTTTTCCACTTACCAAAGGCCTTTTGTATGGATCAACACTCAAGCGATATTGAAAACCAGTTCCAATATCTATTAGGTAATTTAGGCGCCACGCCAATGTGGGAGCGAGATCCAAAGTGTATTTCCCAAGTTTGTTAAACTGAAGGAGAACTCCCAATATTACCCTATCCTCCCAAGGTTTTTCCTTTAAAGAGTTGATTCTAAAATACCCAGAGGGCAGATCTTTAAAACTATTTACTTCGCTTAACCTATCTTTCAATCTACCCAGTTTGAGCTGTGCTTCCCTATGCTTTGCTCTGTAATCTCCAACTTTCAGGAGCAAACTGGATAAATTTTCATCTCGCAAATGCTCAGAAAGGTTTTCGACAAAATAAGCCTTTTGAGCTTTTTCAAGTTCATCAAGAATTTGAACTTCCTTTTTTGTTAACAGTCCCTCAACTTGAGCTGCATTTGCCAAAATTGATTCTGATTTAATTTCCAGCTTCATCTTTGTTAAAGTAGACTTGGCAAATCTGTGGAATAAAAAAGCCTGTACCAAACTGTCTTTTTTTTGTTTAAGGACAAGGGAATCAAAACATAGACTCTTCAAGCTATCTACTGCTGAATCAAAGGTCAAGGTATCTTGAAATAACTTAGGCATTTTGTCAAAATCTTTTTCCCATTGGATTAAATCCCCCATTTGAAGTTTAATATTTTGGAGCCGCCCAAGCCAATTAACTCTAGAAGGAACATGTTGAGCAGCCAAGCCTTGCACACTTAAAAAAAACACAATTAGCAAAAACAAGCACCTCATTAAATTAGCCAAGTTATAATGAATTTGTAATTAATAATTTACTTACTGTATATTTATTCTCCTTACTAATATTTCCTTGAGACCATCTTCTTAATATCCCCTAAAAATAAAATCATTTCAACAGTTATAATATAACGAATTATAAGACTATTTAAAAGTTCTTTACCTTCTCTCCTATGATACACCATATTATATTTACACTTACAAAAGGAAAAAAAATAATCCAAAAATCTGGTTTTTTATAAATATCTACAAAAAACAAATCAAAACTAACACCATTTATTTTTAACAAAATCAAAATAAGAGATACAAAAGAAGTGCAAAATGAAACAATATAGTTTATATAAAAGTTTAATTTGAAGAAATTAAATATCAAACTTACTATAGCCATAACCAAGAATAAAAATGAATACAATAAAAACACCACAATAAAAAAAACTGAATTTGGCGCAAAAAAAAGAATCATTATAAAAGCAATTAGTAAACAAGAAATATAAGCAAATACTATATTCTTTAGAGCCATAATTTGTTTATTTGATTGAATAATGCATGAATCTACTTCTCCACAACGAATTAAGAGTGCCATTAGGGTTAACTTTGTCACTAAAACCACTCCACTGGGGTTTATAAGTATTTGGATACAACATCAAAAGAGGTATATCAATTCTGGCTTGGGTATCTGTCACTCTGGCATTAAACCAGTTAAAATGAGGAGTACTGCCCCCTGCTGCTCCTAAAAACCCATGCCACCCTGCTGGTGAGGCATCTGCTATATCCTGCATTAAATCTATAGCATTCTTGCTTGCATTGGCATAAATATCCGGAGCTATTTTACCTTGCTCATAATTCACTAATGAAACGTCCCATGCCATGGCGTCACTCCCTTTCAGGGGTGTATTCGCATATTTCCCAAATAAAAGCTCATTTACTGCACTCAATGTCCCATTTTGAATCCCTACGTTCAAATCTTTCAAAAGCTGCTCAAGTTCATCATTTGTAACTAAGCTCCCTACCGTTCCAAAAGCTCCCATTTCCAAGTTTCTCGATAACGAGCCTACTAAATTCATTGCACCATCGAACCACTTTACTTCATGACCAAGTAAAGATGCCTTGAATGCCACCCATTTATAGAAATCATTAACTTGGCTAAATGGAGCGTACTGATTCTTATTTTGATTTAGGATATTATAGGTATTTGCAGCATCCCAAACAACTGTATTATTCAACCTATCACTTGTTAGCCAATGCCCCTGCCTCCCAATATTGGAGGCATCTAAAACATCTATTTTATTTTTGATAGCATACTCCTTATAAGAGGAGTAATCACTAAATTCTAAGGTTCCCGTTGGGTCAGACCAGAAATTTGGATTGTCGTAAAATGCTCTATAAGGGCTCCACCCGGGTGAAACATCGGCCAAAGGGTCAGACACATGCCACCTTCCCAGCTGAGGATCATACATCCTTGCCCCGTAATCTAACCATTGAAGTCCCAACTCCGTTTGCTTCTCTTTTCCGTGGAATTGAAAGTTATTGTCAGGATTTCCTCTATTTTCAATACCCGCCAAGTTCAGTCCCCACGGATCATAATGATTTTCTTGACCAACTTCAGCTACAGTTACATGGAGGTCATCAAAGAAAACATCTACATTCTCCTCAACATCATGTTGTACTTCAACCCTTACATAACCTGCCTGATTTATTATTGGGGAAACTACAATTAACTCCTCATGGTCACGTGATAAGGAGGCTGGATCATAAACTGCAGCGGCACCGCTAACCTTTTTAGCTTTCATATCTACCAATTGTCCATTTTCATTGTAGATGAAAATGTTGAGGCTCGCACTTGGCAATCCATCTGTTGTTTCGGTTCCTTTACTTAAGTAGGCTAAAAATCCACTGGGACCTGAAACTGCTGTTCTAGTAGCTTCAACTACGAAATTGAAGCTACTCCATGTAGGACTCAGGAATAAAGTGGACATATCTAATGCATCAGAATTGCCTTTGCCCCTAAAATCTATGTATTTAGCATAAACAATTGCCTTTACTTGATCCCCTGGATTTACTGGAATTAAAGTAATTCCAGGCGTTTGGTTCCCTAGCTTTCTCTTATTTAATCTAAGGGCTTTGGTCCCACTGTATTTCAGTTTTTCCGTTTTATGGGTATGATCTAGTCCATTAGACACCACAACCCTGTTTGCCATGGGATTAGGTGTTGTGAATGACAATGAATTATCAAAATATTTATTCTCCTCTGGTTCCAGCTCCGACTCCATCGTGGCTAGGTATTCCTTGCCCCTTCTTACCGTAACTCTATTATTTCCTAAATTATCTTTTAAGAAATAATCGTATGTCCATCGTCCTCCTACCGGTTTACTGGGGTCAAATACTGCCCTTCCTTCACTAGTATGCGCAAAAAGCTTGGCTGCATTAGAAGATTGGCTGGTTTCATAAACCAGACTTCCAATGTAATCCGTAACATTTTTCAGTACACCCCCTTCAAAAACTTTCTTTTGAATTTTTATTCCACTAGCGGTGTATTTGTTTTCAACTCTGTTGCCGACCCCATCAAACTCAATCCGTTCTGGTAAATTCAGGAAGTTATATGTAATCCCGGTTATCTTCTTATTTTTGTCTACAAGCAAATTTCCATTGGGGTCATATTGATATTCAGAGGTTTCCCGTGGTAATTCTGAATTGAACTCTAACCGTGCTCCGTTATCGCGAAAATCCCCAGCTGGGCTGGTTGTGGTAGCACTCAGGGCATCATTAACAATAACTAACCGGTTCCCTTCATATTTATAACGTAAATCGTCTACCACATCAAATGTTCGGGCAGTACTTCTGTTATATAGATCTCCTGTAACCATCCCACTTCTTACTAAACTTTTAATATTCCCATTAGCGTCAAAGGAGATCCCTTCAACTGAGAAGTCTTCGTTTTCATTTGTCCACCCGGTATTATTATTGGGTTCATATCTTTTGAAGGTAGCACCCGTCAGTCTGTTGGCCTTATCGTAATAATAGGCATACCCCCGCAAGGTTTTATCTGAGGCAGAAATCCATAAAGCTTCCCCAATGTTACCATTGAATTGGGATTCCTGACCTTGGTTAAGGTGAAAATCAGAATTATACTTCAACTCAAGGCCAAAAAGATCATCCTTGTCATCATTGTAACCTAAGTTTCCAGAAAGATTCCTATCATTGATGCTGGTAAGCCACCCTCTTATATTGTACCTGTAGTCTAAGCTTTGCAAAAATTGATTACTACCACTATTCCGGTGGAGCTTTTTATCGACTAATTGACCTAGTTCGTTGTACTCGTTTTGGACAAGGACAATCGGCTCCTTCTCCTTGTCCATTTGCTGCTTGACCGTTGAGAGACGCCCGACATGATCATAATCCATCCAGCTTTGCACTGTATGTTCCTTGTTAACTTGGCCCTCATTGTGAGTAAGAATCAACTCTATAGGTTTACCATTAAAATCATAAATAGTAGATGTCCTGTCCCTGAAGCCTAGAATATTATCTGAAAGTGTTTGAATTACTTGGTATCTATCATCGTAAAAGCTCACAGATGTAAGCCATTGCTCTGAACCCAAAACTTTGGTGCGCGTCCCTGTAACTTTCCCTCGAAGCTTTGTATTCTGTGTTGCCAGATTTGGAAGAGTTGCCTTAACGAAGTGGTACCCAGCTAAAGCCTCATGCTCATAATGGTCATAAAAGGTTTCATTAAGCACCTCATGATCATCTGTAGTTGATGGGAAATGCACTTGCCGCTCCAAAGGTGATGATGGGGCGATACGTGCAGTGAAGCTGGTATTGGCTGTGGCTGTGAAAATAAAACCTGGCAGTAATGTTATGGAATTGCTTGCCTGGTAAACAGGCTTTGAAGGAGGAACAGGTTCAATTATATTCTCCTGCTGCCTTACTTCAGCTGGGTTAGATTCAAAATAGGAATCAAGTTTAGCTTGCATTTCTTCTTGGGTGAGGTCCTGAGCATAACGGTAAATTCCAGTCTGCACTGGCCTACCAAGCACATCGTACCTAACAAAGCTCCATTCCTTTTCCCCCCGCTGCACGGCATCTTGTATAAGAACTGGAAGACTCCGCTGATCATATACTGTGTACACTGCTCCAGAACCGGGTATTTGCTTCTCCACGATTCTACCTTTTGCATCATACTCGTATCGGAAGCACCATTTGTTGACAAAGTCTTGGGACAAAATAATAGGTGATACTAGACTCTTGCTAAGAACAATATAACCAGGCGAATTGGCCAAATTACCGACTCCAGTTACAGACGCCCCATTACCACTGATATGTAAATATCCTGCCTTTATAGAGACCACATAGTTATTCATCCCTATTCTTCCAATTTCCATATCAGGAAGGGGTTGAGAGGTGGTAAGATACTTAATGTACCCTGTCTTTATTGTGCTGGAAGGGAAAACACCCGAAAAGGTTACATTCACCACATTATTGGATAGATTAAAGGTGACGCTGCCTGAGGCAGAAGGATAATTGACGAAGTCACCCAATCCCCA
>NZ_JBUDXA010000035.1:0-40840 GCF_054956755.1 Rufibacter sp. JT3400010
ATTGTTGCAGTAGACAAATTCAAACCTCACCCAAGTTTTCCTACTCCAGAAAGTCCAGTCATCAATTGCGGCCAATTCAAACCGTTCAATCTCTTTTTGGTCAGTGAGACTATAGTACTGGTAAATCTTCTGCTGGAGCTTCGTTTGTACCAGTTCCATCTTCAGGTGTGGTTTCGTCAGGTAATTCTTCAGTAGGCTCCAACAGAGCTTCCACATCATAACCGTAGTCAGGGATATAGGCTTCAGGCTTCAATAAGTCTCTCATCATTACTGAGTCCATATTCAAAGCAGCAGACTTGATCTCTAATTCAAAATCACTGTAACCGTTGAACTCCAACACACCTTTCATAAAATCCAGAATTAGGTTTTGAATTGGTCTGATCTTTTGGCTCTGAAAGTTCTTGATAGATTCATTGAATAGCTGTGCCTCTGATGCAAACCCGTTACCGTCTTGACTAACACCAATTAAGATTCCCTGTCCACCGTGTGCAACAACAATCTCCTTTACAATATGCTGTTTCATCACAGACATCATATTGGTCATATCACTTGCATTGAACGGGTTTACCTTCACACTATTTGGTTGGGAAGTCCAGATGAAAGTGACCTTTCCAGCATTGTCAACACCAGTATTTTTTGCAGTGAAATCACTCACAAACTTCCTTTTCTGTTCGTCTGTTGCTTCAGTGTTTATCTCAACTATTGCTGAACTGTTGAACCCATTTTTCAAAATGTTGGCTTGGAAAATTGAGAGGTTGTAATCTGATTCTACAGCAGTCAATGCAGAATGATATGATACATCAGGATAAAAGGGTTGACCTTCTCCCCTATCTTTGAAGTACATCAACTGTCTTGTTGACTTGATATTTTCAGTGTTGTAGGCCTCAACATAAATTGGGGGATTCTCTCTCAGGTTGCTCCAGTCTGGTGAAATCCAGTAGCCTTGAACCCTGCCGTATTCATCCAAGTTTTTATCTGCCCTTACCTTTGTGCTGTCAACATAATCCCAATGAATAATCTTGGTTTTCATTCTGTTATATCTCACCATCATTGCACCAGCTTCTATCAAGACTAAGTCAGCAGCAAGACACTTCAGGATTGAGTTTGATGATTCACCATATTCGTTTGGACGTTCAATGAATGCTTTTATATCATCTGAAGTGCTGAACCCTTCACCAGAGATAAGGTTCTTCTTCAGCTTCTTGAAAGACTGATGAATCACACTTTTATTTCCATACTTGATAAGGTCATCAGGATATGCATTTTTAACACCCCAAGGCACCCAATTGTCTTTGGACTTCTTCAGTTTGGCTGGAGAAATCTCAGGAAGTTCGGCAACACTTAGGTTTACTGAAAGGGAAGAAAATGAAGATTTAACATCATTCTGTATAGTATTGGTATTCAATTTTACATTAAAATTTTAATTAAGGTTATTACATTGAGAATGCAACCGTATGCCAACTTCCAGTTCCATCATAAATGACCGTCACTGAAGGTCTGTCGGTGTTCAACTCAAACTGTGCTGCATTGTCAATGTCACCTGAGCCAACCTTCACAAATGATGGTAAATCATTTGCATTGTAATCGCACTTGATGATGTACCTCTTCCCTACTGCTGCAACCGATGGTAGATATACACTGTTGGCAAAAGGAAGAATCAGGAAGTCATCTGATGCAGTGATGATGTAGTTGTTGGTGGTAACTACTTTCACATTAAAGATGCTGCTGCTGGTGCCTCCAGAATTGTTTCTTGAACCAGAGTCTGGAGGAAGCACAACGGTTGGGTCTGGAGTTGTCAAATCATCAAAATTGGAGTAGGTAAGACTTGACATCAATGCAGGTTTCACCTCTTCAGGCTTGGAAAGTTGTCTGGTAGTCATCTTCACTGAGTATCCTGAATCTTCAGTTTTTGACTCATAATCACTGATCAAACCTTGCTGGAAGCCTGTAAACCAATACCTCTTGTTTTTGTCTTCCACAATGACAGCAGCACTGGTATTGATAAGGCTTTCCAGTACACTGTTGGTGTCTGCTTTTATTCCAGCTATGCTGAAGGTAATGTCTACCACGTACACAGTACCGTTTTTTGATTGTTCAGTCTTCACCGAATAAGTGATATTACTGAGGTTATCAAACACCGAAAATGAACCCTGTTGGTTAAAGTATGATATCTGTCTTCCCTCAAAACTATAGCCTCTGATGTTCTTTGCAGGACATAGAAACAGACGTTTACAACCAGTTAAATTGTATGATACCGCATTCTTGAAGCTACTCTCAACACTCTTATCTAAAATCATTGAAAAGTGGTTCTATATAAATCAGGTTATCGTTTTCATTATACACATACAGTTGGTTGGTGCCCTTGAACTCTTCCAAAGCAGCATTGTCAAGTGTGATTACATAAGAGTTTGCGAGTTCAACAACCTGATACTCCAAGTCAATAATGTTACCACTGGAGATGTTTTCAATACTCATTTTTGAGAATGCTGAAACACAGGTTTTGTATAATAGAAAAGTGGTGTTTCCACTGCTGTTGATTGTTATCATAGTTATATATTGAATATGGAAAACGGACTTATTCATTTGAAATAAAAAACCCTACCTCAGGAAGAAGTAGGGTTTAAATCAGGATTGATTTTAGAAGTGTATTAAGAAAATTAGCCCTTGTTAATCAAAGCCTCAAGAGCTTCATCAGTCATCAAAATGTTTTGAGCATCACCCAATTCATCTGCTGTCATTTCGTAAGTTCTGCTTGCATCATCAGTAGTTGAGTTGTTGGTGTAGACAGAGCAACCAAGGCCGTTTGTCTTTCCAGCAAGCACCCATTTACCATTATTTTTTCTTACAAGGGCTGCATACTCTCTACCTAAAAGAATAGATTGGGAAGTCTCATTGTCATCAGTCAAAACTGAAAACTTCAGTTTTTGGGTAATGTAGTGACTTGTTGCTGTTTTTACTTGCTCTTGCTCTAAGGTTGCAGAACCTTTCACGAAAACAATATTCTGGAAGGTTGCACCACTTGCCAATGTAAGGCCTGTGATGTCAAGACCGTCCTGAGCAACACCACTCAATTTGGCTCTTTCCACCAAAGCAACTTGGTTGATTCCACCAATAGAGAATTCCATTGCTTGGGCATTTCCCAGAGGTTTAGAAATATAACTCATTTATATATAATATTTTATATCGATCTTATTTGAAATGAAAGCACCAATTCAGTGCTCTCATATTGTCATATGTTAATTAAAATTTTAATTAAGAGTATTATACATAAAGTACTTTTTGGGAAGGAACAACAATAGCCTTGTCTCTGGTGTAGACTGACTTGTAGAACAAGATGTCTGCATAGTTGTTCACTTTTCCGATCTCAATGCTTGCTTCATCATTCAACACATCAGTTGCAAAAACAACCTCGTTTTTGTTACCAGCAAACATTGTGTCAGCACCAAGAGGAACAAACAGCATTGGAGTCCCAAGGAAGGAAACTGAGTCACCATTGATGACAAATTTCTCTTTGTGATCTTGGTTCAAATTGGAAAGGATTGCAAGGTCAAGGATACTGTCATCACAGTAGATCACAGCTTGTCCAGAACTCTTAACAGCAGCAGGGATAAGCTTCCAAACTTTGGTTACTTCTTCAACAATGTTGGAAACTGTCAAGCCAGATGCAGCTTTTGCAATCTTTCTACCAGCAGCCAATTTAGTTCCAGCCAAAGTCTTGATGTCAGCCCAAAAAGCAGTCTCAATTGAACGAGCCATCTGAGGGATAAGAACGTCAAGCATCTTGTTTTCAAACTCAGTGATGTTCAAATTTCTTGCACCAGCACCCATTTTGCTATCACCAAATCTTGAGAAACGAAGAGTTTCTGGATCAACCTTGGTGAAGAACATTTTCTTTACAGGCATTACCTTTTCATCACTGATGGTCACAGAGCCTTGGTCAGCGGTGGTAGGGTTGAAGTCAGATGCGTAGTTCTGTTCAGTAATTGAGGCACTGAAAGTAGTTACATATTGCTCAGTTTTCACATTGGGCATAATGTGCACATAGTTACCTGAGAAGGTCTTTGCAGCAGCTAAGGTTTCGGTGAAAATCTCTGCGTAGTGATCACCTTTGAATTCGTTTGGGGTATAGGATAACGCCATTATATATTGTATAATTAATTAATTTAATTTTATTTTTAATTAAAAACCTCTTTTAACAGAGGCTAAGAATAGGCTTGCTTTGCTTGGTTCAGCTTCAACAGCAGTCAGATTCAGTTTTGCATCAACTGGAGTTGCTTCAATCGCGGCCAGTTGGGTTTTGAGTTCTGCCAATTCAGTTTCCTTTGCTTCACCCTCTCCTTTTGCCTCTGCCAGTTCGTTTTTAAGTCTCTCAACTTCAGCTTTCAAGTCTTCGTTTTCGGCCTTCAGTTGGTCAACTTCATTCACTTCAGGTTCAGCCTCAACAGCAGGTTCATCGGCCAATTCAGTCTCAACAACCACCTCTGGAGTAGATTCCTGCACACCCAAGAGGTTTGCAAGCTTTGTCCAGATAGTCTTTTTATTTTCTTCGTTCAATTCCATTATTAGATATTGTATAATTAGAATATGGCGGTTTCTTGTCAGTGCTGAATTTTTATGGATTTATTTTTCTTTAATTCTTCAAAAAAGAAAAAATTGCACGTATTTATATGTGATAATTGAATTAGCTTTTTTGGATTCGTCTGATAGGTAGTGCTTAACCTGTCAGACATAAGAAAGGGTGCTTGATTGCACCCTTTTTTGTTTTTAGCCCTTCAACATTTTCTCCAGCAGGTCTACCACTGATTCCAGTGTTTCATCTTTTACTTCAGATAACATTTCCTTTTTGGTGAGGAAATTACCCTCTAAGCTGAAACCGTTTCTCTCACTCACAGCCTCCCAATTTTTCTGATCTGGAAAGTGGTATGTTGCCACCAATGAACCTTTAGGAAGACTCAATCCCAAGGCTGTACTCTTGTCTCTTTCGGTATCTTCCACCAACCAAGATTCAATCAAGTAGCCTTGGATGATGTCATCAGAAGAGTGATCAAGATTTGAAAGTTTAAGTTGACCTTTCAGGAAGAAATGATTCCTGATCTTCTCTATTTTTTCACCACTGAACCTGATGTAGAATTCCTCACCAGATGGTGAACGTCTGTAAATCTTCTGGTCTGGAATTAACACAGCACCTGTCACATATTGTTTTTGGGCATCTGAGGCAAGCTTCAGAAGTTCAGCATTCTCAGATAACTTGATGAAGTTGCTTTGAATAGCAGGTCTGTCAACTATTGAAATCAGGTTGATTCCAGATGCTTCATCCAATTCATCAATATCTATCTCATATACAGGAAGTTCTTTGTTCATTTTATTGTAATTAAAATTTTAATGTTATTTTAAAGAATACTCTTTCATCTGAGCAACCCTTGTGTTTACTTCTGCTACTTCAGCAGCAACAGTATAGATTGGGGTTTCTGCATACTTCTTCATATTCTGGTTGAATTCCCTCATCTCTGTAAGAATAGCCATATCTGAAGCTGAAGGGGTTGAAATGGTCTGTGCCACCATACCGCCTTGTGCATACCCTCTCTGAGTTCTCATTGACTCCAACTGGTTCATCAAAACAGGATTCTGTCTTGTCATCCAAGCTGGAACTACGTACTCATTTGCGTGAACAACACCCACTTCAGTACCATCACTGATACTTTTGGAGGTGAATCCACCTTCTTTGAAACCCTTTTTAGCAGCACCTTTGATTGCAGACATACTTGCGATAACTCCAGCCGTTGCAGCAGCAAGTATTGCAATGTTATCCCAACCCACGAAACCATTTTTGGAGGCTTCTATTGCAGCTTCAATACCTTTTGCAGCATTCAATGCGTGTTGGGCAATCGTTAAGGACTGAACAATTATCTCTTGTTTGGCAAGTGCTTTCTCCTTTTCGGCTTCCAGCTTCAACTTATCCTGTTCAGCTTTCTTAATCCTTTGATCTTCAGTTTTTTTATCTTGGGAAAGTTGTTTCTGCTTCTTGATTTCCTTGTCCATCTGCTGGAGAAGTTTTTCCCTCTCCAGACCTCTTGCAGTCAACAACCTTGACTCTAAATCTTCAATGTTTGAGTTTGTTTGATCTAACTCAGAGTTGATTGCAGTAAGCTTCTCTTGGTAACTGGAGATAAGAGCATCAACCTCACTGATTTTAGCTTCAAATGCTGCTACATTCGCATTGGTGAAAGCTTCACTGATTGCCTGAACATTAGCTGCAAAAGCTGAATAGACTTTTTCCATCTGAGCATACTTTGCCTCAAGTTCAGCAAGCTCTTTTTCATTGTCTTCTTTCTTCCTTGCAGCAATACCATCATTTACCGCTTTGGTCTGTCCAGCATAATTTTGGTCTAATGCTAATTTCTTGTTGATGTAGTCAAGGTGAATTGCTTCCAACTCAGCATCAGATAAACCCTTGACACTGATCTCTTTTTTGTAGGCTTCATCAAGTACTTTCAGTTCCTGCTTTTTGGCTTGCTCGATGTAGAACAACTGAAGGTCATACTGCTTGTCCAACCCTGCCTGAACTGCCTTCAGTTTGTAATTCTCCAGTTCACCAACTGACAATTTAACCTTAGCATCACCCTGTCTTTTAGCATATTCATCATTGGTAGCTTTGACATTGGCTTTGAATTCTCTCTGAGCATCATTCATCTCAGTGGTAAGACTCAACAAGGCTGCTGCCCTATCTGAGGTGTCTCCCAAGGTCATATAAGCTTCTACAGCCTTGGTGTTGTATTTTACCTGTTCATCTAAAATCAACTTGTGAAGGAGAAGTTTTTCCTCTTGGGTAGTAGCTTCAGCCAACTTGGTTTCAAGGTTCAATTTCTGAGTCTCGTATTCTTTCTCCAAAGTGTCCTTTATCCTGTCAGCTTGTTCTTTCCTTGCAGTGTAAATCTGTTCATTCCTTTGTATTTCCAAGACCTGAGCTTCAGCCCTTTTGAGAGTGATTTGGTTGCTCAAATCCGCTTCAGCCTTCAGCATATCAGAGGTTTTCTTGCCTCCAGCAGCTTCCATTGCATTCTTCTTTTCAAGAAGATTCAAATCATTCTGCAATCCTTGGGCTTCCAGCTTTATCAGTTTTTGGCGAGAAGAATATACTGTATTAGCTGCCTTTTCCCTTTGGGATAGTGAAGCTAAATCTGACTGTGCAATGGTTTCATTCAAGGTGATAACTCCTTGAAGTTGAGTAACCTCTTTGGAAATCTGAATACCTAACTTTTTATAGGCTCTTTCAAGCTTCTCAATACTTTCAGACTTCTTCCCGTTTTCGTCAAGTTGATCACCTAACTTTTTAGCCCCGTTCCAGAGGTTATTGAAGAACATTGCAAGTCCTAAACCGTTTCCATTTCGGGCTTGATTCAAAACATCAAAGAAGTTCACCACCTTATCAGTCAAGGTGTCTATAGTACCTTTAGGGTCTTCAAACGCTTTGGTGATTGCCTTACCCACATCTACCAGAATATTCACAATGCCTTGGAAGATACCTTTCAGGTAAGCCATTTTGAGGGCTAACTTTTCGCTTCCTTCTGCACTCTTGGTGAAATAGGCTGTAAGACTGGCAACAGCCACCACAAGAAGCCCTATGCCAGTACTTGCCAGTGCAAGCCTCACTACCTTGCCAAAAGTTGTTGCACCAGCACCAGCAGCCCCAAATGACTTTGTAGCAATACCACCGAACTTTTCAATGATTGCGTTCAGAAGGTTGGATTGAACACCAAGAGCTTGTGTTGCCTGAGTCACCAGACCAATTCCACCTTGGGCACCTGTGGCCTGTTGTACTACAGAGGACAAACCACTTCCCAAACCAGAAAGGGTGTTCCTTAGACCTGAAAGACGTTGGCCGTTCAAGGCTGTGAGTTGCTGGTTGGCTTGAGCTAACTGAGTTTGGGTTTGCTGAATTTGGTTGGTAAGCTGCTGGAAAGCCTGTGTACCTTGCTGTGTGTTGGCTAACTGCTGCTGAAGCTGCTGTAAGTTATTTTGTAACTGCTGAACCTGTTGTGCTGCTTGTGTAACACCATTTAGTTGCAGGTTGTATTGTTGGTTGATAGCCATTAAAATTTTAATGAATCAAAATCAAGTTATTTTGAGGTTGTGCCTCTTCATTGAATATGGATTTAGGAGTTAACCATTTTGTATATCTTCACCTTTGCGGTGTCATCCATCAGACCATAATTGGTAATGGAGTTCAAGAGGTACAAGTCATCTTCTATTTTCAACAGATTCCTTCCATTGAGTTGTTGGTATAGTATTGGTAACATCTTCATAGTGCCCTCACTGAAGTTGCTCCAGTCAGTTACCGAAATATCATTCTTGTATAGTTCCTGAAAAAGGGATTTTGAACCACTAAGACCAAGTGAAACCTTGTCCATTTCATCAACCATTTGAATGTCATTGAGGAAGTGCGTGTCATTCTGAGTATAGATGGTTGAACCAGAAGAAAGAGTTAATTTGAATTCCCTTGTCTCTATCAATATCTCCAAGTTGTATGCTGGTTGCTCTCTTACATTGAAAAAGGTAAGCTTGGGCATTGGCTTAAAAGGAAGTGTGCCAAGCAACTCTGAATAAGTACCACCACTTAGAGGGAAAGTCCTGAAAAAGCTTAATAGAAAGGTATTGTTCTTGTTTGCATCAGGATATCCAGCATAGTATGTATCACCAGATATCAAGTACCCATTACTCTGATAAAGGGCAATCTTTGGTTTATAGGCAAAACGAGACTGTGCAGTGAGGTCATCCAAGATTTGGGTGTCCACTACATCTGTTGCTGGTATCGCACAAGGAACAAGCTCTGAAGACCCTCCATTGGGTTCACCTTCAGTGTACCGAACTATTGGAGTCCTGATAAATGCCAGAGGTGCAAAAGGTAGTTCATAGGCTTCTTCAGGTGCTCCATTATTCACCAATGACATATAATCTGTATAATTCAACAGATGGTCACTTTCATCTGTACTGAACCTGTAGTAAGTCTCAGCAATCTCAGCAGTAGTCAAAGGTGTTTCCTCGAATTCATCAAGATTCACCTGATTAGTTAGGTCTAAGATGTTTTCCTTGTTGAGTGCATAGAACTGATCACGTGTGTACAGGGTGATCTTCTTCTCGTAAACATCTGCTGTGTAGAAGAGAGAGAACATCTTGAAAATAGCCTGTACAAAATCAATCTGAGGCATCTTAGGCAAGAAGTCAGCAGGGTTCAGCAACTCCTTAGCTTCTACAGAAGTTATCTTGAAGAAATTACTGGTTGCATCTGGATTTGGGATTCTTGCTTTCCCAAGATTGAGTTCTGGAGGTGCAGTCATATACACCTGAATTTGGTATCTCCTACCTTCAGTTAGCCTTGCTGAAAAAGTGTCTACATAAAGAGATTCATTTCTTCCACCATCTGAATCAATCTTTTGTGCAACAGACAGTGTGTACCTGTCTTTGATGTTATCCAGATTGAAGTTGGCATACGTCTGCAAACTGTAGTCAGCTTCAGTGTATTGCTCTTCTGTGATATCCCTGAAGACAACATATTTATGTGCACCTGATCTGGTTGGAATGATGTTGAACTGATAGGAGATGTGGTATAATCCAGTGCACTTGCAATCATAAAAGAACTCTCTCTGTGAGAAGGACAAATCACCTTTCACCCCAAATTCAGCACCTAAAAATGTGTCTTTGTAGAACGCAAAAGAAGGAGAAGTACAATACAGGTTGAAGTCTTCTCCAGAACCAACTTCATCAAAACCCTGATTCAACCAATAGGTGTTGCCAGTAAAAGGATTCAGTTTTCCATAGTTGTATTTAGGTGATTCCTGATCTTCGTTACTGTACAGCATCACCATCTTATTGAAGGTGTCTCCAGATAAAATCTCACCCTCTAACTCATAACTCGCGTCTTTGAAGATGTTCTTGAAGACAGATGCTGTGAAGTGAGAAACCCCAAAATCTTCATAAGAAAGCCTGTAAGTCTCAGTACCTATGGTGCCACCATTTAAGTACTTCAAACGAGCAAAGCTGTCTAATACGAAGGGAAAGGCTACTTCAGAAGTGTTTGCATTCAGGTCTTTGTCTAAGTAATCCCAAACAGTTCTGTCACCTTCAAAATCAATTGGGGTGAAAGACTTGATGTCTCTGAGGGTCTTCTTGTCATCCAATAAGTCTGCAAGCCTCACTTCTCCAGTACCACTGATGAACCCTTCAAAATGGGTTGAAATCTTGTTCAACACGAACTCACCAACAAGCACTTCAACTGAATCCAAGGTCAAGACACATTGGTAGGTGGTTCTGAATTTACCGATCACCTGTTTGTTGTTCTGGAAACCAAATAGCTTTTTGTTGCCTTGGGTGATGGGAAGTTTCAGGGTATAAGAGAAGGAACCCACTTTCTTGGTTGGGTTTCGGTACTCACTCACCACCTTACTGAGCACAGGTTTTACCAGTTCTGAAAGGTCAGCAGCAACCCCGTTTATGTATAATTGTAAGTCCTTCATTATAGGGTAATTTTATTCTCTTTGTATATGCTTTGGGTGATCAATTCAATCTGCCAGAGTCTTTCAAAACTGTCAAACTTGTAAGATGAATCCAGCACCCTGACAGGTTTTCCCTGAACTGTCACCACTGGTGAGACCATAAGGTCTTGGAGCCAATTGAACTCAGGTTCTGTGAGGTATTGGCTGTGATAAGTGGTTGTTTTCTCTGATTCTACCTGATGGGTTCTTTCTGAATTATTGGCCGTGAAGGACTGATTCTTGGTCTTCATCTCTGAAGAGTAGAACTTGGTGAACATTGCACAGTCAGTGCCACCAACCCGATTGAGGAAGGTGACACGCACTGCATCTTTGAGTTTTTGAGTAAGAGAGAAACTTCTTGTTTCCGTTATCTTCATTTAATGATTAATTAAAGTTTAAATTAATTGGGGTTCACACCTCCAGAACCTCCAGCAGCTTGCCAACCATTGGCATACCCTGTCTTCCAATTTTCGCAGCCTATAAAATCTAATGGAACATCTATTGGACACTGATTGCCTCGATAAGGGGAATTGCTGTATGCATCCTGTTGACCTGACAGATATCCTTCCTGATATGGGTTGTATTGGGCAACCTGACATTGGAGGTTGGCTTCTGCATCTGCCATTGCCAACGCAAAGGCCTTTTGGTCTGCATCACCCTGACTGATGGTTGAAGTTGCTGACTTGGTGGAAGTGTAAGAACCTTCAAATCCTTCACCGCAATAGGCTGTGTAGGTCTGTGTACTTGAATAGGTAGTCACCACCACCACGTTGCACACCAGCTTTGCGTTGGCATCTGCCATTGCAGCATTGTATGCTTTGGTGTCTGCATCAATCTGACTGATGAAGCTGGTTCTGGTTTGGGTTGAAGTATAGGAACCAGTATACCCATCAGGACAGGTTGCAGTGTAAGACTGCGTACTGGTGAATGTCTCAACATCTTCATCCAAGTAACACTCCAACAGTTCATTTGCTTTCTCAATCGCTTTTGAAAGAGCTTTACTTTGAGCATCATATTGGCTAATTGTTGAATATTCAGTTGCCGTGTATGCGTGTGAACCCTTGAACCCTATTTCTGAGCACTGCATTCTTGCCGTTACAGTTGCAACATAAGTCACACTGTTACTCTCCAACCATACACTCACACCTGATGCACTTGAACCATACAACTGAGGCTTCACATTGAAGACATAAACACCAGATGTTGGGATGTTCTGAGGGCTGTCAACCCTGCTGGAGTAGTAGTTGTTCACCAATGTCACACTTGTAGGTGCCGTAAACAAAACAGGCATAAACAAATCATTGCTCTGTGACTGGTTGGGTGTGATCTTGGTCAGGAATTTGGCCTCTTTGGTATAATCAACCACCAAGTCTTGGGAGTTCTCAGAACCATCCAAGGCAAGTGCAGCCCTGATTGCATAAAAGGTGTCTGAGGTGTAGTGAGGTCTCTTGGTCTGAACCTTTCCCTCCAATCTGACCATACCGATTTTCACTTTGTATTCCACCAATGAAGATTCATCTTTCTGCAAGATGACATTGGGATTGAGAACCTTTGGTGTAGTGAAAAGGGATTGAACAAGGCTGCTGACATCGAACGAACAGAACCCGTACCCTGTACCGTTTTTGGTAAGTGAGGCAAGTACTAAGTTGTTGACATCCAATAACTCCAAGTAGAAGAGATTCCCCAACTGATAGTCATCATACGACACCTGAAACTCAATCTTGTTGAATGCAGCTTCATAGAGGTTTGGTGATTTTATAAGATTTAAAGCCAATTAAATATTTAATGAAAATTATAATGTTATTTTTTGGTCACATAGAATTCAAGCTGTGCAGTGATCTGAGGGACAATCATTTCATCAATCACCTGAGCAAGTGCCTCTTGAGCGAATTCCAGAGAAGGTTTGATGAAGTTTCTTGCTTTCAGACCTCGTATGTAGATAGCGGTCTGGATAGCGAATGCAAGACTATTTATGGACTTGCTGGAGGCTTTCTTGTACCTACCAGACTTGCTGTCCCTTCCCAAAATCCTGTATCTTTTTATCCATCCAATAAGAGCACTAATAGGTACTTTCTTTGCCAGTACCTTTCTACCTACATCCAAGAAGTATGCGTGTTGAGGAAGGTTGATCTTCACACCATCGGTGTCAAATTCCACAGACGTTTGCTGGTAGAAACCCTGATTTCCATCTTTCCTGAACTGGTGTTTGCTGGAAGCTTGAGCCAAAGTGATGATGTATTCTTTTATCTGCTTTGCAATTTGAAAGAGTTGACCGTTCAGGTATGTTTTAAGCTCATTCGGTGTTAGCACCTTTCCAGCTTTTTTGGTCTTGATGGTTTTGATTCTTGCGAAACTCATACCTATAATATGGAATTGGAAGAGATTCATTTGAAATGAAAAACCACCTGCTGGAGGTGGTTTCTTAAGTACTATTTGGAGAGCAAACCCTTTGGTTTGAGCTTGTGCCCCATATTGAAATCTCTTGCAAACTGAGCATCACCCTTGGTTGCTGTTGGGAGTTTCTTCTTGTTTCCCCTTCCTTGGTTGAACTTGGATTTGGCTGCTGTGATCTCCGCATTCTGTTCTGCGGTGAACCCTTCTTCACCAGATTCAACAAACCTCAAAAGTGTATAATCAGTGAAAATCTCACTTTCTTGACCATTTGCATCTGTCACAATGTGACTTTCAAACACATAGGTTGATGGAAAGTTGGTGATGACTTGGAATTTAGCTGCCCTTGCTGGAGTGATCTCAGAATCAGGTATTAAATCATATTGTTTCAATTTATATTTTAATTTAAATATTAATGTTATTCTTCTGTTATAAATATTACCCCATTAAAGGCAGTACCGTGACGATCATTTCCTGAACTATCTAAAGCGTTTCCTAATAACTGGTATTGCATTACCAAGTCAGCTTGAGCAACATTAGTACCTGCAATAGCTAAACTTATTTCTTCTGCGTTAAGTACTTTATCCCAAACTCTAAAATTTTTCAAAGAACCACCAAAACCAGCACCTCCACTCCTAGAGCCTATAACCCATTTGTCAGACTGTACAGGTCTAGTTTCTATTGAATTGGTAGATGAAAGTCCTGCTTCTGTATAAAGTGTTTTGGTTCCAGTATTATAATTATAGGTAGCAAGTACTGTGTGCCATTGATTGTCATTTATCTTAGGAGTGAGAATACGGTCATTTCCACCCACCATAAATTCAATTGCCCCACTTCTCACAGGTGAAACGTGAAACAAGAAACTGGTTCCCTGTGAAGGGGTTTCAATAACTATGGTGTTACTTTCAGTAGTAAACTTAACGTCAAAGGCAATAGAACAGGAAAGAGGAATTATGCTTGTTTGTGTAGGTGAAGATATATAATCATTTACCCCATCAAAGGAAGCATAACTGGTGAAGGTAGCCTCAACATAGTTTACCACACCGCTTTCAGCACCGTGTAATTCATTCCCTGAATAGTCTAAACAATCACCGTTAAAAGGGTAGTTTGCTATCAGGTACGGTTGGGAAGTAGTTATACTTTTGTTAATAGGCATATTAGCCCTAAGTTCAGGCATAGTCCTAACAACACTCCAAAACCTAAGATTACGAAGCTTTCCCTTCAGGTAACCAAATCTATTACCCGCAATTGTTACAGGCTCAGTTGTAGTAGCACCGTTTCCAACTCCTTGATAGATAGCTTTAGGAAGGCAGTTAAACAGCCAAACAAGTTCTCCTGTTGTGCTGTTCTTCGTTATTGCACAATGTACCCATCCGTTTTCTGGTAAAGGGTCATTACTATAGTAAGCAGCAGAACCAACGTAAACATTCATATGTCCTGTAGGCTCTATTGTAATAGCGAACTTACCCCAATATGCCTCATTGACTAACGTTTGCCTATCTGCTTTCCTACTAGCGTTAATCCAAAACTCAATAGTAAAAGTGTCAAGATCAAAAAGACTATTATGAGGAATAGTAAGCATATCATCTACTCCATCAAAACTTGCGTATTTTCTTGCTACATTCTGAAGTGTCTTGCTGCTATAAAAATTGAACTTCTTTCTTCTGATTAACTGCATTCATCCTAGTAATTGCTTAAGGTTATTCTTGCAGCCTCAGAACTACTGGTTCTGGTGATCTCAACTAAGATAGTGTCATTCACATTAACACTGAAAGGAAGTGTTACCACTGCATCATTTTTCTTGTATACCACTGTTGCCACGTTCACCAATGCACTTGCAGTATAGGTTGCAGCTTCAGCCATACTTGCAGAAATCTTGTCTTCAGCACCAGCAGCAAAGTTGAATACAGAACTGATTTGATCTTGGATTAGGGGAATAGTGAACACTTCACCTTCAGAGAGAAGGGTTGTTGAACTATCATTCAGGTTCAACACACTTGGCTTGACGAATAGAGGCACTGTGAAGGACTCTCCAGCCTCAATGGTACTGCTAGTTCCATCATTGGGATTGATGACCGTCACAGGCTCACATTCAAGGGTGAGAGGCACTGTATAAGTACCACCAGCAGGAACCTGTATAGTCTGGTTGTTCAGGTTCGGGTTGATGACCATCACAGGTTTGCACAACTGAAAATTCTGATCTATGTCAAAAGCTACTGGTGTTCCCTGCTGTGCTGTATACCTTGCGATTGTAATGCTGAATTCACCCCTACAAACCACAATGCTGTCTTGGTTCACATTCTCATAGTAAATCTTGCTTAAGCTGCTTACAAGTATGTTAGAGGCAAGCTCTGAGATGTGGTAATGTATTTCATCAAGTATCTGAGAAGTCTTGATTTTGGCATTGATAAGGTCTTCTGAGGTGTAGTCAGCAGGAAGTCTGTCACCAATACTCAGTGCAAGATTGAAGGTCTCAGAGTTCTCTTCCACCTCTGAACTGATACCAGATTCCAAGAAAGCGACAGGATAGATTTTGTCAGTGGTGTCTTCCTCCAGTTGCTCACCCATCACAAACTGAGATACTGCTATGTGCGCGTTGCAGGTAAGCTTTACGATATCAATAATACCCTTCAGACCTTCAGTTCTGTATAAATTATAACTCATTTAATGTTTAATTAATGTTTTAATTAGTGTACTTCTTAGAATCAAGCTTTTCAAGGCTTTCCTGCATCTTCTGGAAGTCAATCTCGTGCTCTAAGAAGCTAAGTACATCGCTCGTTTTCTGGTTATAGACAGTATGAACGTTGCCAATTTCTTTCGCAAGCCTGTAAGCAGTCCCTTGCCAGTTCCATTTGCTCTCGTAATCTCCAAGAACTCTCTTTCTTTCTCCAAAACTTGGTTCTCCATTTCTGAATGTGCTAACATAGCTGTCTGCAATAGCACCCATTTGGTCAAAAAAAAAGCATCAACTCTCTTCACCACACTGGAGGGTAACTGATTGAAGAGTTTTGCCCTTTCTTCCAGAACCTTCCCTCCTTTCGCGTTCATATGTTCAACACTCTCACCCTGTTTTCTGCATAGCAAAGCCATTTTATACAAGACCGCTTCCTCTGGAGTATCAGTGAACTGCTTTTCGATCTTGTGAAACATCACAAAACCCAAGAATATCTCTTCCTCCAAAGTGTTCACGAAGTAGGTCTCACCCTGAAAGGTGAAGTGCTCAATAGCTCCAGATGTGTTTGACTCTAAGAAGTTGAGATTCTGAAATAGAGAGAACACCAGACTGGCATTGAAGGAAATCAGGTAGTCATACTCAATACCTGAAAGAATTGAGACAATCCTTGCTGCTCTCTCATAGTCTTCCAAGTCTTCCCTGTCAAGGGCTATGAGTTGCTTTGTTTTGCTGTAAGGGACTTCTTCCCAAGATTCAGGAAGTGTGTATGTATTGTTATTTAACTTAAAATCAATCATCAAATAGAATATGTAATTAGCTTTTATGCATTTAAAATTTAATTAATGTTTTAATCTAACAAGTTGCATAGAAGAACCCACTTCCCTGCTGTTTAAGTATTCTGAGTGCGTACACAAAGGCATCTACCATATCATCGTGTCCAGACTTTCCATCCTTAAAAGTGGTGACTTGATCAAGAAACTCTTCATTCCAACCACCTTTCACCAGTACCACGTTTTGACCTTCCACATAAGCCGTCTGTTGGATTGCACGTGTGAGTTTGCTGTCTCTTCCAGTATCAAGACGAAGTACATTGAATCCACCATCATCCCTGAGTTGTTGAATAAGTGAAAGACCTGAGGCCTTTGCTTCTATGTACACCCTGCTTTGTCCAGTGTGGTATCTTGGAATATAGGATTGCAACCACTTCACCAGTTCAGGAAACTCTTTTCTCACCTGCTGAACTTCCCTGATATACACCTTGCTCTTGTGGTAACAGGCAACCACCACTGCTGAAGCATCATTGGCCTTATCCTTGGTGTAGGCTGTGTCAAGAAAGAAATTGTATGTTGGTGTCCTGTTGGCTTCCAGAAAGATGTTCTCAAATTGGGTTTCTGAGATGGTGGTGAACCAGTCAGTCTTGAATACACCTTCGTCTACTGCAAAGGGTTTCTGGAGGTGCATATTTGCGTACCCACGTGAACCCAAGGTCTTCTTCTCAATCTCCAAGTCTTCCTGACTGAACCTTCCAGATTTGTCCCAAAAAAGACCGTTCTGGTAATACTTGTATAATTCTGGAGGTGAGACATCATACTCAGATTTAGCCTCACTTGGAATCTTGATCAACTTGTAATGTTCTGGAAGGTTGTCCAGAATCCAGCCTGTGATGTCCTCAGAATGCAGCCTCTGTTGGATGTTGATGATAAGAGAAACAGCTTTGTTGTTTAACCTTGATGACAGGGACTTCTTGAACTTGTCCAGAGCCGTTTCCCTTTCAGCCTTACTGTTGACCGTATCGGTGTCCATCAGGTCATCACAGATGATGATGTCAGCATTCTCACCAAGGAAGTTTGATGTAATCCCAAAGGCAGTTCTTTTGCCTCCTTTAGTGGTTTTCCAACGGGATTTTGCATCTGACTCTTTCTTGATGATTAAGTCAAGACCAAATCTTTCTTGGAACCAGTCAGACTTGATCAATGTGCGAGATTCGTCTGAATCTTCTTCAGCTTTTGAGTTGCTGTGAGTTGCCGTGACTATATCAACTGAACCAAGCTTGAGCATTGCCCACACTGGAAAGATAACAGTGACAATCTTGGATTTGGATGACCTTGGAGGGACATTGATGATAAGGTGTTTCTTCCTTTTCGTCTTCTTTTTGATTCGCTCAACTTCTGCCTGAAGAAGATCACAGATGTACTTTATATGCCAGTTGTCATCAAATTCGTTTGGCTTCAGTACATTGAATGCAGCAACAAAGAAGTCATAGAAGGAACCCAAATAGAGTTCTCTCTCTAACTGTAGTAAGTCTATTCCAGCAAGTGCATTGTTTTCGGTTTTAGGTTTAGGCACTCATTAATGTTTTAATTAAGGTTATGGTCTTGCCTATCCTTTATAAGCTTGTCAATCATTGCTTTCAGACCTTGGAGCCTTCCAATGTTCAACTTCTGTTTCTCCAATGTCTTGATGATTCTGGATTCTATGTCTTCGTTTGTCTTTGCCATAAGAGCATTTAAATTTTAATGAATATTTTCAATTAGCTCAATGCATTTCTTGATCTCAGTTAGCACTTCGTTAGCCATTGGCTTATCACCCCTTTCAAGTGAAGTTGTATACAATAATGAAAGTATTGATATAAGGCTGTGTAAGTTCTTTTCATACAACTGGTACTCTTTCACTTCCTTTTTTAACTCTCTTATGTAATCAAGGCCGTTTGTCTCAGTGTCTTCAAAAAATGCAGCATAGTACCTGCAAGCATCAACAGTGCTCAAACCTTGCTCCAAGTAAAGTTTCCTCATTAAGTCCAGCCTCTTGGTGTGTTCCTCTTTATTCATCATTTAATTTTTAATTAAGGTTATTCCACCACTTCAGCATCTGACTCACCATCGGTTTCAGTACTTGCAGATGGGTTCAGCATCAGAAGAATCTTTCTTTTGTCTTCAATGCTTAGGTGATTGAATTGTTCTGGAGAGTTGGAGTTGTGGTTGACGTTATGGGTGACAATCTGAGCCTGTTTCGGTGCCTCAGTGCCCTCCAGCTTGATAATCATATTCAGTGTGTTCACTGCATCTTTGGACTCACCATTTTCAAGTTGCTCCTTGTAGATAGCTTCCAGTTGCTTTATCCTAAGTGTGCGTTGCCTGTCCTTGTCAACATTACCTTCCTTAGCCAGTGCAGCATTCAACTTTTTGATGCTGTTTCTGATACTTCTTTCAGTTTCATTGAACTTCACAGCAGCATCTTTCTGGATTTCGGGTGAAGTCCAACCCTTTATCATTAAGTCTAAGATGTAGGCATTCTTTTCTTCCCTGATCAAGGCCTTGACTTCTTTGGGAAGTCTCCTTGCAGCATTTGCCTTGAATGTTTTCTTCATTTAATTATTAATTAATTCTATAATGAGAATATGTATAATAGATTGTTCCATTTGGGAACGTTAGGGATTTGGCCGAAAAATGAGGTGTTTATTTTTCTTGATGTCTTCCCTGATTGTCCTAACTGTATAATACACTTTGTTTCGGTTGTAGCCTGTCACCTCTTCCAATTGGGTATAGGTCAAATCATTCAGAGCCTTGGTTTTGAAGACACCTACATCAATGTAGTCGTGTTTCTGATAAGCATAATCCATCACATTCTTGTAGACCTCTGAAGTTGAGATTTCAGGTTCTTGGGAGTTGTCTGACTGGTATTCCTGAATGTACTCTTCTTCAGAAAACTTCTTCTTTGATACCCTGAGCTTGTTGGCATCATCCTTCAACTTTCGGCAAGCCGTAACACAGATGTAGTTGAGCACCTTTCCAGCCGAACTGAAGTCATCAAGAGACTTTGTACCTGAGTGCAGCTTCTCCAGAAGAATAAGGGTAGCATCTGAAACGAGGTCTTCAAGGTCATCTGGTTCTAAGGTCACATTGAGTTTATACTTCAGGGTGATCTTGATGCTGTTGGTGAGCTTCATTCTATGTACGCTTACTGTGGTGTGTATTTCTTCTAAGGTCAATGTGTCGGTGATGCATCAAATCAGGTTATGCTACCAGTAAATAGGCGTTAAAGTATTTTTTTTAATTAATATTTTAATGATTATAAGTTTTTTACATATACGTACTGGATAGGAATTGAAAATAAACTCAGAGAGTAGTGTGTTTTATTGATACCAATTTGTATCTTAGTTATGTGTTATTTGTGCAAGAATAAAAACAGCAGGAGTGAAGAGCTATCAGTGAAGAGAGTAAGTTAGGGTTAAGTTTAAGACCAATTTATTTTTTCCTGCCAGACTCTTCATTGTCTTCACTTCTGCAATTCCTTTTTCCCTTCCCAACAACCTCAAACAATCCCAACAACCGAAAGAAATGACGAACAAGAGAACTGTATATTGGGTTTAGGCTCAATACACAGCTATCATCACCTTTCTACCCTCCAGTTTTCGTCATTTTTCTCGTTTTTACCTGTATGATACCTAATCCTAAAAACGAGTTTTATGACGATCCCCCTTCCTTGATATGTATTCCTTTAGGCTAATAGGCGCAATAGCAGCACTTTACTGAATAACTTGAGTTCGCATTTCGTCATTTTCCTCGTTTTATAAAATAAAAAAAGCGTTCTAAAGTATTCTTTCTATTCTAATAAAGTATTCTAAAGTATTCAGGCGAAAATGCTGCTGTGAGTCAATTAGTTACGAGCTATAAAGCGAGCTTTATGACGAAATTGACGAGTTTTATGACGATCACTGCGAGTTTTGTGACGAATGACAGCGAGCAATGTGACGGTATTGGCGAGTAAAATGACGATAAAGACGAAAAGCGAAATATTTTTTTCGTCTTTCGTTGCACAGCCATTTTAAACAGCATACTTTTGAGGCCTAACCTTATGAGTATGAGCACAGAGATAGAAAAACAGGAAGCGAAAAAGCCAAAGACCGTTGCTCAGGGTAACTTCATAGTAAGGAGTCATCTGGAGTTTGGGACGGTGGAAGCCCGTATCTTCACCTATATGCTTGCTGGTATCCATAAGGATGACAAAGAATTCAAGCCTATTGAGATTCCTATGCACCTGATCACCAATCTCACTGGAGGTACTGCTTATGAAATGATAAGGAAAGCCTGTGAGGGTTTGATGACCAAATATATTGATGCTTCTGAGGATGACAAAAAGAAAGGCTTTAAGTTTTACAGTTTTGTTGACAGCTTAGGTCTTGACAAGGGTACTGGTATCATCACGGGTATCTTTTCTGGTAGCATAAAAAATTACCTTATCCAGCTAAAAGAGCATTTCACTCTTGCCGAAATCAACCACCTTCTTGAATTGAAGACAGGTCTTTCACATCGGGCGTTTTGGCTCCTTAAGTCATACGAGACCTTGGGTGTGTATGAAGAGACAGTTGAGGAATTGAAGAAGCGTATCTGCGGTAAGAAGGTGAAGTATGACAGGTACTATGATTTCAAGAAGAATGTACTTGAACCAGCTTTTGAGGAAATCCAGAAGACAGAGGAAAAACCTAACAACCCAATCTCATTTGACTACATCGAAATCAAGACAGGGAAGAAGGTCACCTCAATAAAGTTTGTCTTTGACGGTTCGGCCAAACAGATTGCTGCGGAAAGAAAGGCAGACAAAAAAGCCAACAGAGGGAAGAAGACCAACGCCAACCAAGGAAGCCTGTTTCCTGACACCAAATACACGCCAACCAAAATCAAACCCCAAGGTGCCCCTGCAAACAAGAAGGTCACCAAGGAGCTATTAATGACCTTCACTGAGGAAGAACGCCAAAAGCAGATTGATGCAATGCTTGCAGATGGTTTCAGAGATTTGGGTGAATTTTACTTCAAGGTAGATTCAGAAGACCCTACAGTTATTGAGAAAGAAACCAATCTTGCAGTTAGAAATCACGAAGCATCCAAAAAGAAAGCACCCGTTGCAGTGGTTCAGGATAACTCAGGGAAGGAGAAGATTCAAGATGCGGTGCATTCGCTGGTTGACGCTTTCAAAATGAAATTAGAATAGAATGAAAAGCTGGTTTCTGTACATCCTTAAGTTTAAGTCTGAACCCATCATCAAAGTTGGGATTTCAAACAATGATGACTTGTCCAGAGTCAGACACCTCGCCAACATCTATGAAATTGACCTTGAAGGTTCGTATGTGGTGAGAGCTTCAGACAGCAAGTTCATTTCCAGACTTGAAAAGCAATTACATACCACGTATGCTTCATTTTCAATTACTGAGAAGTACCAGACGAAGTATAATAATAAGGATGGATGGACTGAGCTAAGGAGCGTTGCAGCCTTGGAGCATATTCTTGAAGACATCAAGTATTACAGCAACAAGGATTTTTTGGGCGTTGAGGTACTTAAGGGAATCAAGTTTGATAACTCCAAACCTGTCATACCAAAGAAGCTCAAAATAAAAGCTTATAAGAAACCAGATGACGAAATCTGGAATTTAGATTCATTAAAGGAAGATATTGACTTGATTACTACTCATAAGGAAGTTGAGAGTTTTACCTGTAATGATCACTACTTCAGAATAGTAGGAACACCTCGTATGATGTGGTACATTGAAGCAGACCTAATCATTCATCTTCCTTATGGGAAAGATATAACCTTAGTTGATACGCTTAGATGGGGTGAAGATGGATTCCATTGTGTAAGCGGTACTTTCAAGGAACAACAACCTTCTTACGCTAAGGAATTCCCAAATACAGAAAAGCAATTAGAAGAGTTGAAGAGCTACTTCATAGACAAACTTGTTTCTTCACCCAAGTTTGTTTCACTGCTTAAGTTTGTACCGATGAAGAGCAAGGTCATTTAGCTACCACTGTGACACGTTCACTCCTCCAGACATACGAGCTACCACTAAAACCTTGCGTTGCTTAGAAGGGCTGAAAATGCCCTTAAATGAGGTGATTAATTTTAATTAAAATTATAATGATAATTGAGATTAAAATTTAAATCCCTATACTTGTGATATGAAGAAGATAAGCGTAATCACCCATAAAGGGGGGACTTCCAAAACCACCACTGCATTGAGTGTCGCTGGTGCTCTCACAGGACTTGGAAAGAAGGTCTTGCTGGTAGATGCTGACACACAGGCAAGCGCAACTGAGAGCCTTGTGCCTTTTGATATTGAGATATCGGTTGGTGATGTAATGTTTGGCAAGTCAACTTTCAACAAGGCTGTCATACATACTTCAGTAGGAATTGACCTTCTGCCAGCGTCTGGAAAAGATGTGCAGTATGAAAGAGAGATGACCAACAAAAAGGACAGCTACGCTATGCTTCAAGGGGTTCTCAGGAATGTTGAGGGATACTATGACTTTGTTATCATAGATTGTCCTCCAGCATTGAGCAACTACAGTGCAAACGCTCTGTATGCAAGCCATTACTACTTGGTGCCAACAATTCTTGATAGCTACAGTTTGCAGGGCATCAAGAACGTGGTTGCCACTGCTAACAGAATGCAGCAACTCAACACTCTTCTTCAAATCGCTGGTGTTGTTGTTACCAAATACAATACCAAGCAACCGAACGTTTTTGACAGACAGGTGTACCACCAACTTCAGAAGGCTTTGGGTGATAAACTTTTCAAAACCACCATAAGACAGGACAAGAATTTCAAGGAGTGTGTCTTGTATAATCAGACCATACACGAATACGCACCCAAGAGTAATGGTGCACAGGATTATATCTCTTTGACCAATGAGTTGCTTGAAAGACTTACCTAAAAAAAGAAGTGTAGTAAGTGTAAGATATACTCTGTTACTATTAACTATTGTTAGGAATAAGAGTATACTTGAATTAATTTTATAATTAATTTTTTAATGTAAGTAAATGGCAAAGAAGAAGGACATAACTGATAAATTGGGTTTCAACGCTGAAGACCTGATCTTTGGCAGTGGTAAGAATGCAAAGCCTCTGGAGGTTGGAGTTGGTTCATCTGTGGCCGTAACTTCTACCACCGATGCACCACAACAATACGAGGTGAAAAGGGGAAGACCTAAGAACACCAAACCAAAGAACCTTGTTGTTCAGGTGCCTCAGGAAAGCCATTACGAGGGCAACAAAGAAGACTATCTCCCTTTCTCAACCAGCATAAGGGCAGACCTGTACTTGGGGTTGAAGAGGGTTGAATTTCATTCAGACGTTAAAATACGCGAGGTCATTGAAGAGGCCTTGGAAGCTTACCTGAAGAAGCAACCCAATGCAAAGGTGCCACTTCCTGAAGATGCAGCAGCACAGATGAAGCCTCTGAAAACAGCTATGTCTTATTATTACCTGAAGGAAGAGAAAGAAGGGAAGTAGTAAAAGGAAAGCCTCTTGATTGATAGACCATATATTTGATTATATTTATAATATATTATACACATTTTTATCTAAATAAATTTTATCATATGGAATCAGCATATGTTGGCGCAATCTTAGTAGTTGCTGTTGTAGGCTTTTTTTTACTAAGAGAACTTTTTACTTGGTACTGGAAACTCAATGAGATCGTAACAAACCAGAAAACCCAAATCGAATTAATGAAAAAGCAAAATGAGCTACTAACAGAAGCTCTTGGAAAAAGAACCAGTAATGAGGTGTACCAGTAACTCATTTCAAAAGATAGCATAAAAGAAAAGGCTCCAACTAAGGAGCCTTTCTTGTTACTTACCTGATATTGGAATAATCAGTATCGCTTATAATATCTGGTTCGCTGTATGGTGTAATATAATGCAAAAGGTGTTGAACGACATCATCTATAAAGTCTTCTGTAACTGCTGTATGCTTATTTACGATTAGTGACAGATTACCAGTGAAAACCTTGTGTGGCCTGACAAAACCCATCATCCCTTTCTTGTCTTCTGAGAAGCTGTCATTTTGCAGTTCAACACCCAAGGTGTCATCTTTATCTTTTGAGGTTATCTGCAATAAGATGTAATCACCTGTTTGATTCACACTTTCATTGCTGACCACTAATGCAGGTCTTCTTTTTGTTCCTGTTAAGTCACTGAAGGGGAATCTCACCCATACGATATCACCTCTGTTATAATTCAACGGGATTCAACTTTAGTGTTAGAAGATGAAGGATAGTACTGGTTATAAAGATCATCATAGACATCATCTTCCTTGCTGTCCCAATCTTGAGCAAGCGATGCTTGTGACAATAAAGCAGCTTCGTTAGATGATTCTTTAGAAAAATTTCTATCTAAAATCAATTTCAGAAATTGACTACTAATCCTGCCATTGTTTTCTATTAAGTCACCATACACATCAGCATTAGATTCTCCTGTACTTGCTTTAGAGTCAATGATTATCACAAGGTTTCCAGAATGTATAACATCATAATCCTTTTCGGGTGAAGCTTTGAATTCGAACACCCTTTCACCTTGTAACACTTTCCCGCCTTGTTTAACGGTATTTCGGAAGTACCCCAAAGTATTAGTTGAGAAACCTGAACTCTCTTTCTCTCTTCCCTCTGCAACTACCTTCACCAGACTCAAGTTACTCAGAACTGTCTTAACAGCTTCATAATCCTGATCATTAACTTCAAGCTTTATAGTTCTCATATCCCCACAATTTACAGTAATAATAACTACTATATAGTAAATATTATTATACTTCTTTTAGTTCACTTGTGTTCAGTGCAGTCAACCTTCTCAAATACATATCAACCGTACTGGTTCTGAAGGTGCCACCTCTTGAGGTTTTGAATCTTAACCTGTTGAGTTCGTCTGCAATCTGCTGCAAGGTCATTTTCTTTGCCCTCAGGTCAACGATCTTGTCTGTTACCTGTATTGATACCGTTGACTCTTGGGCTTGCTTAGAACGAACCTGAGCACCTTTCAGACGGTGTTCCTGAGATAAGTTCTGAGGGTTCCCAAGGATTGCACCCTGAAGCTTCTTTGACTTGAGTGCTGCCTTTGTTCTCTGACTTATCTTGATAAGTTCATCTTCGTGTAACGCGCACTTGATTCTAAGGATGGTCATATCATCGCTTGGAGAAGTCACACACAGAAACTTTGCGCCACTTGCAGCAATGTAGTTCATCAGTAATGAGAAGCGTGTAAGCCTTGAAAGCTCTTTCACCAGTATGACAGCACCTGTGTCAATTGACATCCTGATAGCTTCGTGAAGCTTTGGCCTCTTAGATAACAAGGAAGATAATACTGGAGCCTTGTCTGAAGAAATACGGTCTTTGTTGCCGCCAGATTCAATCTCAATGAATTGAGCAATGGAGGTTGCGCCCATCTGCTTGATGTATTCCTGAACATCCCTTTCCTGTCCCTGCAAACCCAAACCTGACTGACCTTGGCGTTGGGTAGACACCCTGTAGAACTCAATGACTTTCATATTACACGAAGATAGTTAAAGTATTTCCAAAACCTTGAACGTCTTTACGTCTGCTAATATACTACTTTCATTTAAAGAATAACTAAAATTTTAATTAAAATAAAAAGACTACTCTTTAGCAGGGTAGTCTTTCTTTTGTAAGTGATCAATTTTAGAAGTCTTCCTCTACCAACTTCATTCTCAACTCAACACCCTCCAGAATCATCTTCAGTTCAAAGTCTGCATCTTTGACCAATAGACACCGTTCTCCTTTCTTCAGCATCATTCCCTTGTCACCAGTGGTTTCAATGTATCTCTCCAGTGTCCACTTGATGTCAGGGAAGTCCATACCGATGTCTTTTAACTCAGCTTTCATCTTTCCATCTTTGAAGGTCATCTCAAGGGTGTAGCTGTAGGTAAGAGCTAAGTCCCTTCTTCTTGATGAAACAGTGTTCCCCTTGAAGATAAGCTTGGTCTTGGTTTGGTCATCGTATGCCAGACCTTTGTTTGAGTTGCTGTATTCTCTCGCAAAGAAAGCCCTTGCATCATCATAGAGTTGAGCCTTGGACTTCTCAGGAATTTCCATCACCCTGCTGTACATAATGGCACCATCAGGAGCATACTGGTAGGTTGGCATATTCTCGCACTTCTCAGAGGCTTTGGTTGGAGCCTTGGATTCAAAGTACACATTGTCTTGGGCGTATGTGGCCGTGAACGAAGCAACAGACATAAGGGCAATCAGTAGAGCATTTTTCATTGCGGTTGAAGTTTAAAGATTAAAAATATATTTAAAATTTTAATTAAAACAAACTTACGTCTGACCTTGAGTTGAGAGTATTTCCATCTGTCCTGACCAACGGTGCTCAGTATGACTATAGCAGACAACCAGCGTTACATTCTTCAGTTCGGCCTTGTTGGTGCCATATACCCTGAAGGTGTAGACTTCCTCATTGGCGTTGCTGGAGTAGGAGAGAAGGTGTGCAAGATCACCTGTCAATGTTAAGATGTCGTGAACATCTGTCCTGATAAGCTTACCCTTTGGTGATTTGATGATGGTGGTATTAAACAAGAAGGTGATATACTTCTTGCTGTCATTGCGCTCTGATGTGATCTGCTTGGGGTGATCTCCCAAAAGGTAGACAAAGTGTGCTTGTGCTTTCTCAAAAGTACTTTCCATTATGGTAACACATTAAAATTTTAATTAAAGGACTGTTGAGGGAACACAGTGAAAGAGGGTTATGAGGGTTAGTTAGGCTTTTTCATTAGGAGAAGTTCTTCAGGTGTAAACTCTACTCTCTGTCTATCCTTGTACATTTTAAGTTCAATTTCCATAAGTGTTAGATATTTGCTATACCTATAACTTCCCCTGTAAACACTATAATCAAGATAGTACTTTCCGTTCTTGACATAAACTTTATCAATACTACTGCCACCAAGAGCAATATTAACAACTGTGAAACCAGCTTCCCTGATTGCAGCTTCCTCACCACCTTTAACACCTTCAACCAGTACCTTCACAAGAATATAATGGATGTCATAGTATTTCAGAACATAAATGTCCCTGTACTTCTTTTTTATCAGAGGTTCATAGTTAAACCATATCACCCCTGAGGGTTCGGGCGTTGGCGTAGCCTCTTCATTACTGATAGGAGTGATCTCAGCTTCCTCAATCATCTGGAGTAGCTTTGTAAGATGTTCTTGGGTGAGCAATGCTTGCTGCTTGATGGTGCTTAGTGTTTCCATCTATTAAGTTTTAATGGTGAATAATAATGAGGGTGCCTGATATTAGACACCCTTTTGAATCCCTATTCTCTAACTAAATCAATCAGGAGTTTTCTTTCAACCAACACCTTCACTTCAAAAATGATTGGCATAAAGTCATCATTATATGCATCACCATTAAGTGTGCTCAGGGTGTCTTCAGCAATGGAAGACAGGTATTCAAATTTTGGGGTATTAGAGATATTGTAGGTTGTCTCTATCAACATAAACTCTTTGTCGCTGCCAGATTTCATTGCAGGTTTAACAACAAAGTCTTTTGAGTTTACAGGTATTCCCAAATGGCTTTTCAAGGCTGTGATAATTTGTTTGTTGTTCATCTTATTGTTTTTAGGTGAAAGGGTGAATGAATAGGTAAGGTTTGCGAATTGGCGGGTGATACAGATTTCTTGGTTGAAAAGTTACAGGTCAGTAGGTACCCTTTACTTATATATAACAAAATCGGAATCTCAGCAGTTCATCGGGTTTTTACTATATTTCATTTAAATTTTAATTAAAAGAGGGTGTTTTATCATTGGCACCCTCTCTCAGATGTTAGATGTACATCCTTGTTTCAAAGTTATGGTTGGAGATGTACTCTGCATCAAAGTCCCAATTCCTCATAATGAAGGAGTACAGGTCAAATCTCTTCCTGTCAGCGAATACGCTTGACTTGCTTATGTTGGTGATTGGGTCTGTGTAGATAAGGTTATATGAACCTGTCACACAAGAGTCACCAACCTTGAAAGTCATATCAAATGGTTGTTGGTAGGTCTGGTACTCATTCACCAGTTTGCCAGCTTCATTGATAACCTCAACAGTTCGGCTACGCTTAACCAGTCCAAAGATTCTGATGCTCTTCTGAGTCAGGTTGATTTCAGCGTTGTATACAGTAGGATTGATCTCTTCAGCATTGGTGGTAGCATACTTCCATTTGGGCTGCACATCCAACACAGTCACAACCTTGTCTTCCTTAACTCTTGTAGCTCTCTTCTTAGTAGCAACCACTTTCAATGACTTCACTTTCATCACTGCAATCACTTGACCGAAAGAACCAAGGATTTCAAATCTGCTGGTAGTAGTTAAAGCTTTCATAGGAGTTAGAGTTTTAGAGGTTGGTTATATCTTCTTTAACGCTGTTGTTAAAACAAAGTTACATTAAAATTTTAATTAAAAGAAAATACTTTTGGTGCTCTCTTAGTGAAAAGATTCTTAATAGTCAATAGCCTTGAAAATAAATTTAGGTCATTTCCAAAAGCTTGAACGTTCGTTTATGATATTGGAATCACTAAACTAAAGCATTAGTTATGTGGTTGGGGCATATTCGTGCAGCCAAATAAAAGATAAACTACGAACCTTTCGTAGACGAGGGAAGGGGTGTCCTTAGGTGCGATTAATATTCAGGTCAAAGCAGAAGTGGTGCTTGGTGTAACAAAAAGTGCAATTGAAGAGCTTAAGATAAGATTTTGCAAGATGTTGGGGTGAGTTAGGTAGATTTACCTTATCTTTTAGGAATGTTCCTTACTGTTGTTTAAAACCCAGTCGTTTATGCAATCAAATTCCCTATCTGATACCCTAAGTAAGTCAGTAGAACATAGCGATATTTCCTCTTTCACGAAAAATATCGTTGAGCCAATTGTGAGGGATTTTAACTCGAATCCTTGGATAGCTATGATTGTCACAATCCTAGCTTTTGTTGGGATATATTATAATCTTTTCCCAAGGAACACACAAAAGAGAAGTTTGGCTTTCAAGAGAAGAACCTTCCTTTTAGTAAGGGAGAAGTTCACGAATGAGAAAATAGAAGTTTACTATAAAACTCAGGGAAGTATTGGCCACCAAGTGGACAATCTGGCTATCACAAAGTTTGCGATTTGGAATAATGGGAACACACCAATCAAGGGTGATGAGATTTCAAAGGTAAATCCTTTGTTTATAAAGCCAACTGATGGACATACAATATTCGACCACGAGACTTTGTTGATCACCAATACGTCATCTGGATTGGACATTAGACCTTATCTGACTTCAGATGAGTTCCCAACAACTGAGTCCATTAATATCAACTTTCAATACTTAGAACCCAATCAAGGAGTGGTTCTACAGATTTACAGTACAGTTGTATCAGGTAATCAAATAACACTAGAAGGTGCCGTGATGGATGTGAAACAAATCAAGGAAGTTGAAAAGTTAGCTAATTTATCCCATTACCATAAATTTATTAAAAGGTATATTCCACTCTTAATTATATTTCAAAGTTTCGCTTTAGCGTTTGCAACTGGTGTGTTGGTTGAACGTGGAACGGAGATAAGCTATACATTTTTTGTAAGTATTTTAGTTTTTATCCTGTTGTTTATAGGAATTTTAAGAAAATTCACGGCTAATAATATACCTGAGCCTATAGCAACGCATTTCAATTTGTAAACTACCTATAAATAGGAGGTCTTGATCTACATATTACTGTTATAAACAGATTATAATATGTTAGATTTTATTTCAAAGTTATTCCTTCCAGTTTCTTTTCCTCAGGTATTCTTTTATTGGGTTATCATTGGCAGTATAATAGGTTGTCTCTTCACTGGAGCTTCGTATGCAGCAGCTTGGGGTATTATACCTGTTAGCATCATTGGTGTTCTCTTCATTCTTAGAAATAGGTATAAGAGCAATAAGAATAATTCGATATGATGCGAATTGATTCGATTATGATATTATGTATAAAACAAGAAAAGGCTTCTCTAATTAAAGGGAAGCCTTTTTCTTGATTGAATATTGAAAAAACAAGTGAGGGGAATTGATTATTGCAACTCTGCAACTCTTCAAACATACGGGGCATACCTGAGCTTTTCAACCTTTGTTGGTTAGTCTGGTAATAACTATTTTTCCTTCTGCTTCCAATCTATCCAATAAAGCCTGTGATGTGAATAGGGTTGTTTCCTTATCTCCAAACCTCATACCCACGTTTTCTATTTCTGCTTTAAGTTCATATTCATCTGAGTCTTTTACTGAGTAGACTGCTTTGATATAATCAAGTGAATCATCTACACCACCAGTTGTGAAGGTGAAGTCTTCTGAATTGGCTTTCATCTCTTCTTCAGTTACTTTTCTGAAGTTTATTACTTCGTTTGTTTGGTAGTCTACCAATTTAAAAGATTTGTAAGTACCTCCTTTGGCAAATCTGGTGTAGAACATTTTCTTGTTGGTTGTTTCTGTATTCATTATCGTATAGTCCAGATTTGATGTGATTTGATTACTTTTTCAAGTTTATTCTGTATAGCCATTTCTTTATGCTCCATTAACTGATCAAGCACTCCTTTGATGATTTTCAATTCTTCAAGTGTGAAGTTTGATTCTGCCAGTGCAGTGATGGTGAGGTCTAATTGTTTTGGGTTTTCGGTATTCAATGTGTTATTTATTTGTATCCTTCTTAAGGTGATTCAATATCAATGTCTCAACAAACGTGTTTAAGACAAGGCCTTTGGTTTTGCAGTAGGTTTTCAGTTTTGCGTGTACTTCCTGTTTCACGATAAAGGACTTGAGTGCTGGTTCCTCTTTGGTCAATTCATCCATTCTGGTATCTTATAAGGTATTATATAATACGTGAAGAAATTTATAAAATGGAAGTGTCAACTTATTGATTGTTCTTTGGTGAGCCTGTCAATCAATACACTCAGACTGGCCGCTTTGATATACTCCTTATTAGCCATTGCTTCTTGAAATACCTCTTCCAATTCCTCTATTGCCATTAGAGAAACTTTTCTTTTCACATCAGTAGGAGTTGGCTCTTTAGGTGATGATGTATCTTCTGTATTCTTCTTCTTAGTAGTGAATAGTGATTTGATATAGTTGAACATTAATTTATTCTAAATAGCTGACTGTTTATTTTATTCCTTCTCTCCTTTTCCTGTTCCTTTGCCAACTGGAGCTTTAGTTGGAGAACGTGTGCAGTTTCGTAATCTTCTTGTTTCAATACTTCCCTGATCTTCTCTTGAATAAAGGCAATATGTGCTCTATTGCTTTGCTGTAGCTCTATGAATATTTGTTGGGTGTTAGTCATATTGTATGTGTGCTATTCCTCTAAAATGTATTTGTTATTGAATTTGAACTTTATCTCTTCTTCTGAAGGTACTTTGTAATCCTGTATGTCTGCTTCTGCAACTGGTAGGTAAATGACATCCTTCATTATGTATCCGTTGGCTTCTGTGGAAGATTTGGGGAATTTGCGTTGTTGGTGTTTCTTCTCCACGTGCTTGAACAGATTCCAGATCAATACCTTACCATCTGAATGATAGCACTGGTACAAGGGCAATGCGTTCTCTTCTATGGCTTTCTTTATTAGGTAGGTGAACTTGGGTACTTCAATGAAACCCTCATTGAATTCAAGGTGATCAAAGCTTCTTACCTTTATTTCTGAGAAGCATTGGGTACTTCCAGACAAGAAAACAGTATCATATCGGTCATTGCCTGAAATTGGGGTGTACTCATAGTGATTGACATCATTCAGTTTATTGGTGTGACAGTAGTATCTTTCTTTAAAAGAGCTATATGCGTATTTGTTTACTTTTAGTTTTTTCATTGTAATTGAATTTGCTTATTTATATTAATCTGTATAATCTAAATCAGGGAAGTTGACAGGTTGTTTGCCTATTGCAACGTTTGCTTTGTCAACTGCCTTTGCAGCTTCTTCCTCTGTTGCGAAAGAACCAAGATATTGTTTGTTCTTTTTGGTTTTTGTGATGATAGCTGTGTATTTGCCTGTCTGCTTGCTGAAGCTTACACCTTTATAAACTGAAGAGAATTTCTTTGCCTTTGGCTTATATTCAGTATAATCGAAATCAGGGAAGTTGACAGGTTCACCACCTAATTGAATTCTTTTGAAGTCAACTGCCTTTGCAGCTTCTTCCTGTGTTTTATGGCTACCAGCATAAACCACTTTACCATTGAATTTGAAACTTCCAACCCAAGTATTTTGAAGAGACATATAGGATACATTGGTGTATTGAGATGACTTTTCCCTTACCAATTCTTCTATCTCTTCTTTTGCAGTATGGGTGGTTAATTTCCTGAATATGCCAGTTGAAGACATCAGGAATCTTTCACCGAAATACTCAATCTGTTTCCATTCAATCTCATTCATATTTCTGTATAATACTTTTAATTAAAATTTTAATTAATAACTTACCAAGCAATGTCTTCATTGGATAAAGCAGGTTGGGGTATGATGATGTGCTTCTTTGCCTCATCTTCCAGATAAGACACCTTGACCATTCCTTTTAAACCTGTATAACCAAAAACATTTTCTTCCATAATTCTAACAATCTCTACTTGGTCTTCTTCCTTGAAGATAAATGCGTCAAACACTCCAGCAAGGAATGTGTTGAACCCCAATTCCTGACAGACCTGTTTGGCTATGTAGTTATTGAAGAACTTTCCTTCTGCTGGATTCAGTATTGTGGTGAAAGGTTTGCCCTTGCAGAGTATTCTAATAAACTCCGTGAAAGCAGGATAAAGCTTTGTAAATGCTGTTTTGTACCTGTTGGGTTGTCCCACCTGAGAGTTGCAGAACTTCCTTAAGAAGTCTATTTTCTCATTCTCTATTTCAATACCTTGTTCCCTAAGCTGCTTTGAAATAGTTGCATAGAATATCCTTTCCCTTAGCATTAATTCAATGGTGTCCAGTTCTGCAATTGCAGCCGTCTCGGTTAAGGTTGCTTTATACTTGCGCATACTTGGGAGAACAAGAAGCAAATGGGTTTGGCTAACATCTGCTTGCATCAGTCTTCCTTCATATCCATAAACCCTTAAGTGTTGTCTTGCACAGGCTGGTGAACAGGTGATGTTGGTGTAAATCTTCCACGTTGTCTTAATATTGAAGGTCACTTGATCTGAATTCACAGCTTCAATATTTCGTTTATAGCGTTCGTATCTAAGAAGGTTGAAGGGTTCACCTTTGATGATTGCACCTTGATCTAACCAGCTTTTGCATTCCGTAAGTGCAGCATCTGCATCGTACTTGAGGTGATGCAGATTGCTTTTTAAGAAGTTGTATTCAGGGAATCCTATCACATCTGCAAGAAGGGTATCGGTCTTTTGCTCTTCAATGGTTTTCTTGCGTCTGGTTTTATGTACTCTCTTGAATGCCTCAACAAGGTATAGCTCTTCAAACCTGAAAGAATCGGTTAATCTGTAATCGGTTGACTGGTGATCTTTTCTTGACCAAACAGGTCTGCCAGCTTCATCTTTCCTTGTTTCAATGATTCCGATTGCCTCCAGCACTTCCAGACTGGTGTTGTACCTACTACCGATTTCAAACAGCATTATTTTTCCATTCAGGCGAGAATATCCGTCAATGGCTTCGTCTGCCTTTATTATAATAAGGTCTATTAATTGAAGGTATGTCCAGAGTTGGACAGCCGTGATCTTGGTAGGTTTAGCTTTTGAGATGTGATCTTCTATTAGCTGAATTAATTCAGTTACCAGTAGATTTTTAGGAAGAAGACAGTCTATCTTCTTGTCAATAGTTTTTCTTGGGTTTGCCATTATAGTGTTGATCCTTTTAATATTATGCATTCCATTTTTCACCACAGTTCCAGTGTGATTGTTGAGAAGAGGGTTGGAACGTCAGGGAAGCTCAACTGGCAAATGGAAAAGCCTACTTCCCCGACACCCTTGCTGGATCGATCCGATTGACCGTCCAACTAATGCATACCTAAGCGGATTCCACAAGAAAAAAAACATTTGTTTGCAAGTATCATCAGGTCACCTCTTTTGTAACCATAGGAGAACTAAACGAAACCTCTTTTATAACCATAGAAGGAATACCAATACACCTCTTTTATAACCATAGGAGAAATAAAGAACACCTCTTTTGTAACCATAGGAGATTTAATATTAGTCTATTTTGTAACCATAGGAAGATATTTACCAACCTTATTTATAACCATAGGAGATTTAATATTGGTCTTTTTTGTAACCATAGGAAGTATTTATATTCTCTTATATTAATGATTTTCCTTGGTCAATATTGATTCTTTTTATGTGTTTATTCTCTTTTTTATGTGTTTTTGCTATTGTTTTTGATGATTAATACTCTCTTACCTCTTTTATAACCTTAGGAAAGGAAAGATAAGGGTATACAACAAGTACAAGGTTATAAAAAAGGTGTATTGCAATAGGAAGAGTATGTCCAGACACTAAAGAGAAATACAGTTGACATAAATACATATTAACACTATAAGAGTGTTGAATGTATGTCTAACTATAAACTGAGTAAAGAAGGAGTAGAATTACTGAAAAGAGAAGAAGGAGTAATGTACAAAGCCTACAAGGATGTTGCAGGTTTGTGGACTATCGGAGTAGGACACTTGATCTTACCACACGAAAAGATATATCTCACCAAGAAGCTAACTGACAAGGAGGTTGATGACTTACTGATGAAAGACATTAAGAGGTTTGAGAAGAATTTGAATGCAGTGGTGAAGGTGGAAATAAACCAAAGCCAAGTTGATGCATTGTTGTCGTTAATGTTCAACATCGGTGTAGGAGCATTTAATAAATCAAAAGTATTGCTAAGACTTAATCAAGAAGACTTCCAACGTGCAGCCAACAATTTTACTCTTTGGAATAAAGCAACAGTTAATGGAAAGTTGATTGTGGTGGAAGGTTTGGTGAATAGAAGAGCAAGAGAGAGGGCTTTGTTTTTAAAGCCATTTAGTGATGATTCTTTTAAGTTCTCCGATAACTAAAAGGAAATCTGGTGTACTGATACCACATTCAAGGTGCGTGTCTTATATCGCTTTAAAATCGATTTTATTTAATACATTTGTTTTAAACTTAAAAAACGTATAAAGGTATTATGAGAGAATTGGTAAAACAGAAGATCGATCAAATGCAGATGGATATAATCCGTCAGGCAAAAAATGTTGAAGAGGTACAAGCTGTGCTTGAGGTATTCACCGAAATGCGAAATTTAACTCAGCAACTTCCTGAAGGTTCAGCACAAACTGGTGCAAAAAGAGGAAGAAAACCAAAGCAGCAGCAAGAAGGATAGTATCATATATAAACAAAAAGAGGCTACTCAGTAATTTGAGTAGCCTCTTTTTGTTTACAATGTAATGGTAGGTTACACTATACCGTAACCATCTGCATAACCATCTTTCCACAACTCACACTGTTCAAGTGTCATTTCAATGTCAGTTGGGCATTGATCACCAACCCAAGGTGCCTGTGCATTAACATCAAACTGACCTTTATTATAACCCAACTGGTAGTAATCAATTGGCTCTTCTTCTGGTGGTTCTTCAGTACCATCGGTGCAACCTGTGCAAAGTTTCAGGTTATCGATCTGAGTTTGCAGATTTGCAATCATTCCGTATAATCCAGTTATAATTCCCTGCAATCCATCAATTTGCTCAATATAGTGCGTGTGTTCAGTTGGTGTGAACGTAGCAGGAACACCGTTCAAATCACTCCAAGTATGGGTATGGCTTGAAAGAGCATATTGGCTGTGCGTATGTTCAGTATTAGACTTTCCATTCAATGCAGCTTGCAATCCAGTCACATCAGAAATCGAGTGCGTGTGAGGTGTGTTTGTTGCTCCAGAATTATAACCACCAGACCCAACATTCAAAGTATTACCAGATGAATCCTTTATAGTACCTACAACCACAAGATTTGGCACATAAACTGTATCTGGTGTTGAACCTGTAATATTTTGCCCACCGATAATTGAAGACCTTGCTGCATCAGATGTTAGAACATTCTGCTGTCCTGTAATAAACGTATTAGAAGCTTCCGCAGAGTTCTCGTAACCAAACACCGCAGACCAACCAGCATTTTGCAATATATTGTACTGACCAAAAACTGCATTATAACCCCCACTGTCTATTACATTGAAGCCACCAGCAAGGAAACTATGGTCACTGTTGGTATTATTATATTCACCAAAAGCGGCACTGTACAATGCATCTTGCTGTAATGTGTTCTGCACACCCGCAGCGAATGACACAAATGTGGAAACATTGTTGCCATCCCCAAACACCGCATTATTCTCTCCTTGAACTGAATTGCCAGAACCAAAAACTATTGATGTATAAGCATCATTGGTATTATTATACCCTCCCACTAAAGCACCATCCTGAGAATTAACATTATCTTCTCCAATAAGAAAGGAGCCAATACCTGCATTGATTTTATTGTTAACGCCAAACGCAATATTGTAAGTACCACCAGTAATTGAATTGCTCTGAGATGTTACATTGTGAGTTGCTGAATTATAAGCAAAGGGCTGTTCAATAACCAAGTCTGTTATATCAGACATCGAATGTGTGTGGCCTGTACCAGACTTACTGTCCAATACAGTTTGCAAACCTGTTACACCTGAAATAACGTGCGTGTGTGGAACTTGGATAACACTTAAGGGACTTCCAGAAGTACCATCTCCCGAAAGTGTGGTATCATCCACGTACAAGGAGAACTCACCACCTCCACCAGTACCACCAGAAGAAGAGTTGTCTTCCATCCAAGTATAGTCAAAGTCAGCATTACTCACCTTCTTCAACACCTGACCTGTTGTTCCACCAGTAGGAGCCAATCCAGTATGAGTGTGTCCAATCAAGGCATACTGGTTGTGAGTGTGACCACTTCCAGCATATTCAGGGTGCGTGTGTCCAGTTGATGCATACTTGTTTGCCAGAGGAACACCATTTTCCTGAAGTCCCTGTACAGCATTAACAGTACCCTGACTTTCAACCGAACCAGATGCGGTTATCTTGTATAATGGTGTGGTAGAAGTTTCTGGTTGAATCTCTAGATAGCTTGCAGTCTGTCCACTTTTACCCTTCAGGAGCAAACTTGGTGATGTAAGCTTTTTATGTCTTATAATAACGTGTGCAGCATCGTTGGCTCCAGCATTTGCAGGTTGGAAGGTGTTCATATTGTCTTCCCTCAAACCATTCAACTGAAGCCCGTGAAAAGAAGACACAGCACTTTGTCCGTTAGAAATCGGTGTAAGAGCCAAATCCCAACCCAAATTGAAACGTTCAGCTTTAAGTATACCAGAGAAGGTGTTGCCACTTTTGTTTAAAAGAGGGACATTAGTACTTAGTCTTGCATCTGCCAGAGTTCCAGATGTCAACAAAGATGCGTTAGTGGTTGCAGTACCACCACTTCCTGAAGCAACAGCAACATCACCTTGAGCATCTGGAGTAACACCGTTCACCGTTTTCACATAATTGTGGGTATGTGAGGTTAAAGCATACTCAGGGTGAGTGTGTGTTGAAGGAGTGAAAGAAGTTGGTTTGTTGGTGATGCTATTCCAATCTGTGTTTACAGTGGTAGTACCACCAGAACCTGAAGCAATCTGTATATCTCCAGTACCAACAAGGTTTTGGCCGTTGACGGTTTTTAGTGGGATATTGTAAGTCTCAACACCTGCTACATCTGTTTTTGTAAACTGAGGAAAGTCTACTTCTTTGAGAAGTTCTTCGTCAATGTTTCCATTTTCGTCAAAGAGTGCATTGAATGTAGCAGTGGTCACATATTCAGAGTGCGTATGTCCAGTTGAAGCATACTCAGGGTGTGTATGACCTGTAAGAGAATAGTTGCTGTGAGTATGTCCAGTTCCTGATTTACCGTCTAAAGCACTCTGTAAACCAGATACCTCACCAATTGCGTGTGTGTGGCCTGTGACAGAGTATTGAGGGTGAGTGTGACCTACAACAGCTTTAGAATCAAGAGCTGTCTGAAGGCCTGTAACACCTGAAATCTCGTGCGTATGGAAAGAAGGTGCGAAAGTGTTTGGCTTCCCTTCAATGGTGTCCCAAGTCACAGTAACAGTCTCTCCAGTTGTACCCCCTGAAGGTGAAATATACACACCTGATCCATAGGCAACCCAAGCATCTTTGGATGTATTCAGGTAATATGGTTTGCCCTCTTCCAAGTCAAACACTGGTTGTCCAGCATACCTGAGAGGGTTTGATAAATACGCAATTCTTGCTGCTGTGGTGAACTGAAAATCTACTTCAATGCTGTTGGGATATTGACGTTTGTATTGTAGTGCTAAATCGGCTGAAGCCATTATATGGTTACTATATATCTTGTGGCTGTGCTGAATGCAACTGCTGGAGTGTAGTTGAATACTTTATATCCAACACCAGTGAAGTTGTTTTCTCCTTCCACGTTTAGATTATTCTTGCTGAACACAGCTTTTACATCCAAGTTTGTCCCTTCGTCCAAGACACGAAAAGGGTCTCTGAACGTGTCCAGATAAGCGAATTGCACTGAGGTAGTTCCTTGAGGAATCTCAATAATCAACTGAGTTCCCTGAGTTGCATTCAACACTTTTCCTGTAAGTGCCCTTACCTGTGCAGAAGTGTTTGCAGCCTTGTTGATGTCATAAAATGCGTACCTCTTACCAGTGATTGAGACAGTGTTGGAGTTGACTGAACCTGCCTGAATGACACCCGTTGGTACTGGATTTCCAAGGTTGTTTGTCTTGGTATTTCCTGAAGCATAGGTGAAGCTTGCCTGATAAGAAACAGTGTTGTCACCAATACTGAAAGAGTCTGTATAGTTCTGTCCAGCAGCAGCATCAATAAGGGTTGTTGAACCCTTTTTCAGGACATACTTGGTGAGGGCACCTGCATCGTTTCGGTTAAAGTTTGGTATGATGGTAGTAGATACCGTTGCACCAGCTTCCACATTCCCATTGATGCTTGAACTGATACTTGCAGAAGGTGGTGTATAGACCACAGGTACAGCCTTGGTGAAAATCTTGGTGAAAAGAACGTCAAGGGGTTCGCTTGCAGGGATTGTCTCACCCTCCAGATAACTCCCAAGGTCATCACCTATCACCTGTATTTCAGTACCTAAGACAAGGTTTCTGGTTTCTATTTTAGTTTGTTTCAATTAAAACTTAAATGAACTATAAGGTTATTCTTTCGGGGTTTCCCTGAACCAGTCTGAAGGAAGCAAGGACATAGCACCAGTGAACACCATACCAGCAAAAGTGTAGTCTTCAATCACCTTTGTTGCCAATCCAATTCCCAAGAGCACAATCAGAGCCAACCCAAGAAAGGTTGACTTGGGTGCGTTTTTAATGTTGCTAATCTTCATCTTTTTCCAGTTTGGCACGAAGCCAAATCACTTCTTTGTCAATTTTATGTATAATCCCAAGCATCTCTTTTATGTCTTGATTTTGGATGTTCTTGTCTGCCTTAACACCAGATAAAGTTTGCTCATTGGCCTGAACCCTTGCTTCCAGTTTGGTCATATCAACATTCAGTTTGACCCAAACACCAATGAGACTGACAGCCCAAGTGATGGCTGCTATTATTATTTCAGTGTTCATAGTATTAGTAAAATAGGATAGGTGAACTGAATGAGTCACCCTGATTATTATTTTGATTGTAGTACTCAGGGAAGTCACTTGAATTCTCCTTTAAGTAATTTAGAATCCTTGATTTGACAGTATCAACCTTGCTCATTACTTCATTCCTCTTGTCTCTGATATCTGCGATACTTGGAGAGTTGGGGTTCTGCTGGTTTCCTTGATTGGTGACAGCAAAGAGGTTGAACATCAGTTCGTGTTGCACCAACAGAGCATTGTACAGTTTGACCTTCTCAAACAACTCAGCTTGCTTTTCAGTCAAGGTTGTCTTGTCCTTCACGTGCGTTTGATACAGTGTAAACAAGGGCAAAGAGAGAAGGTCAATGATGTAGAACTCCTGAACTGTGTTCATTGCAATCTTGAGTTCCTGAGCATCTTTATGAAGAGATACACTAACAGTTTGTTTTATATAAGCTTCATCAATCAGATAGATTTTTGACATTAAATATTTAATTATATTTTAAATTATGATGATGGTTGATTTGCAATGTTGAACTCACTAAAGTCTGATACAAACTTCTGTCTCTCGTAAGACCAAATTCCTGTCAAGATGACAAGGGTATTAGGCCTGAAAGACCTCCAAGAACCCTTGATTGCCTGATTCGCGTTCTTGGTGTATCTTCCCTGAGCATCCCTGATTGCAGTGTTCTTGGAGTTGTTTTTCAAAGGTCTTCCAGTATCGTAATACCTGTAAGTCTTGGTTGATGGGTTCCTTTTCTTGGGTTTATCCTTAGCAACCACCAAGTCCAGAAGCCTTGTGCCGTAACGTGTTCCACTGCTTTTTCCAATTCGTCCCAATTTCTTGTTCAGCTT